>JBBCGY010000002.1:435000-535876 GCA_037200005.1 Alphaproteobacteria bacterium
AGCGATTCCAACTTCATGCACCCGAGTTGCAGAGTGCAATCCGAACTGAGATGGCTTTTGGGGATTCGCTCCGGATCGCTCCTTCGCAGCCCACTGTCACCACCATTGTAGTACGTGTGTAGCCCAGGCCGTAAGGGCCATGAGGACTTGACGTCATCCCCGCCTTCCTCCGGCTTGTCACCGGCGGTTTCTCCAGAGTGCCCAGCATAACCTGGTAGCAACTGAAGATGAGGGTTGCGCTCGTTGCGGGACTTAACCCAACATCTCACGACACGAGCTGACGACAGCCATGCAGCACCTGTGTGGAAGCCAACTAAATGAAGGATTCCGTTTCCGGAACCCACACTTCCCATGTCAAGGCCTGGTAAGGTTCTTCGCGTAGCGTCGAATTAAACCACATACTCCACCGCTTGTGCGGGCCCCCGTCAATTCCTTTGAGTTTCAACCTTGCGGCCGTACTCCCCAGGCGGTATGCTTAATGCGTTAGCGGCGACACAAAAGGGCTAAGCCCCCTCACGTCTAGCATACATCGTTTACAGCGTGGACTACCAGGGTATCTAATCCTGTTTGCTCCCCACGCTTTCGTGCCTCAGCGTCAGTGTCGGTCCAGTAAGCCGCCTTCGCCACTGGTGTTCTTCCCAATATCTACGCATTTCACTGCTACACTGGGAATTCCACTTACCTCTCCCGAACTCTAGAATGACAGTCTCAAGCGCAATTCCAGGGTTGAGCCCTGGGCTTTCACGCCTGACTTGTCAAACCGCCTACGCACCCTTTACGCCCAGTAATTCCGAACAACGCTAGCTCCCTTCGTATTACCGCGGCTGCTGGCACGAAGTTAGCCGGAGCTTATTCTGTGGGTACCGTCATCATCGTCCCCACCAAAAGAACTTTACAACCCGAAGGCCTTCATCATTCACGCGGCATGGCTGGATCAGGGTTGCCCCCATTGTCCAATATTCCCCACTGCTGCCTCCCGTAGGAGTCTGGGCCGTGTCTCAGTCCCAGTGAGGCTGATCATCCTCTCAGACCAGCTATAGATCGTAGCCTTGGTGAGCCGTTACCTCACCAACTAGCTAATCCAACGCGGGCCCATCTATCGGCAATAAATCTTTCCCCTTTCGGGCTTATCCGGTATTAGCACCAGTTTCCCGGTGTTGTCCCGAACCAATAGGTAGGTTCCCACGCGTTACTCTCCCGTGCGCCACTCCCCTTGCGGAGCGTTCGACTTGCATGTGTTAGGCCTGCCGCCAGCGTTCGTTCTGAGCCAGGATCAAACTCTCAAGTTGAATTTGGAGACCAAATGGTTTTGGGAAACCTGGTCTCCGATACAGTCAGCTTCTGTACACAAAAGCTCCTGTCGAGGGTTGATACTTGCTCCTTACCACCCTTACCGAAATAACAGTGGTAAGGCGTATCGAACTTAATGTGCTGCCAGTCGTGATAACTGGCAGACTTTCGGCAGGATGCCCTAGAGGCAGCTGACCGTGCTTATATCGTTGGCTTGAGGCCAACGTTTAAGGCTCGGCATAAAATCAACCGCACATGACCACCCGAAGGTGGCACGCGCGGCAGCCGCCGTCTGCGCATCCTTTCTCTCAAAAATTCACGATGTCAAAGATCCGATCCCATCAAGAGCAAAACCGGCCCTGCGTGCGCTTGTAGGCGCACTGCCTAGACCGATTTTCAATGATGCCCCGGTGCGCGAGAATCGCTCACCAGAGGGAGGGACATTACTGATTCCCCTACGAACTGTCCAGGGAAAAATAAACTTTCCGTAAAGAAAATTATTGTTCTATATCAGTGACTTAATTGGAAAAAAGATTATCAACAGAGTTTTCCACAGGTCATTGACGATAATTGGATAAGCTTTTTGAACCCAAAAGCGTGATCCGGCAGAAAAAGGCGCTGGAATTTTATTTCTTGGCGTTCGCGACTCGGCAACGTTCGACGCCATTCATGATTTCCCGGCGCGCTTCTTCGGCATCGCCCCAGCCATCGATTTTGACCCATTTGCCCGGCTCCAAATCCTTGTAATGCGCGAAAAAATGCTCGATGCGCGCGCGCGTCAGCTCGGGAAGGTCTTGCGGGCTGCGGATATGGCGGTAAATGGGGATCAGCTTGTCCACCGGCACGGCCAGCAATTTTTCGTCGCCGCCCGCTTCGTCCGACATGCGCAGAATCCCAACAGGACGGCAGCGCACGACGATGCTGGGAAGCAGCGGCACCGGCGTAATCACCAGCACGTCCACCGGATCGCCGTCATCCGAAAGCGTGTCGGGGATATAGCCGTAATTGCAGGGATAGAACATCGCCGTGGACATGAAACGGTCGACGAACATGGCGCCGGTTTCCTTGTCGATCTCGTATTTGATCGGATCGCCGTTCATCGGGATTTCGATAACGACATTGAAATCATCGGGCAGATCGCGCCCGGCGGGCACTTTGCTAAGAGACATCGCTAAAGCCTTTCAGGATTATGGATTAACAATTCTGGCTTTTTAGCAGGTGCAGCAAAGTTGGCAAGCTGAAATGTTGTCTGGAAGGCACGAAACGACCAGATGATTCGAACCGGACGCATCACGCTTTATGGGGATAGGGGGCGCGGCGCGGGAGCCGGCGATGATCGCATTGCCGATGGAGGCGGGAGCGGCAAGGACGACGGTACCACCGACGGCAATGGCGGCGGTGCCGGATTTTGCGCCGCGACCAGTGTTTGCAGAGCCGCAAGCTCTTTTGCCGCTTTTGTCGCCCGCTGTTCCGCCTTTTCCACCCGCTGCTCGATGCGGGCTTTATCCTTAGCCGTATCGTCGTCTTGACGGCCCAAGACCAATCCCGCTGTCCCCAACGGGCCATACACGCACCAGAAAACGAAAAATGTTTTCGTCAGGAGATTGGTCCCGTAACGCCCATGCTGAAGGACCTGCTTTTCCGACTGAAGGGCGCGCAGCAATGACGGATCATCGATGGGCAGCGCATTGCCGAGCGTACGCGCTTGGTTGATATGCTTTTGCTGGATAGCTTTGCTTTCCTTGTTATCGGCATAGGGGTATTTGATGATTTCCTGAGCCGTATAGGCGGCTTTCAAGGCATGGTCCAAAGCGCGCGTCAGGCTAAGGCCCGCGACACAAAGAGTTCCGAACATCGCTGCCGTGATGTACCGATCAAAAAAATTATTGGATGCAAGCTGAGTGGCGGCGGTGGCCAAAAGCGACTGCGCCACAAGCTGAAAGGTCGCGCGCTGATTGACCTGGCCATCTTCATGCACGATCATCTCGCGGCGTATCTTAAAATTCTCCCGCGTTCTTATCTCCCATTCATTCTGAGTCCCGGGCGCGGGCTGCATTTCTTGCTCGCTGTTTTCTTGAGTCATGGGCCCGCGCCGCATCGCTTGCATGATATTTTCATGGCTATTCTCGCATCAAAAATGATTTCACGAAAAATGATTTCGCGATCATAAGCTCAATATTTTAATGCGTCCATGTTTGCATTACTTTCATGGCCGCTCTGTCCTGACGTTCAATAACGGCAGCGGCCTATGTTGGTTAATTGCGGCAAGCAAGAGTGATGAAAGGATTCTAATCCAGCTCCCGCACCATTTCTTCCGGCTTGATCAGCCGGTCGAAATCCTCGGCGGACAGGATGCCGAGTTCCAGCGCGGCCTGTTTGAGCGTCTTGTCCTCGGCATGGGCCTTTTTCGCGACTTTGGCGGCGTTGTCATAGCCGATATGGGGGTTGAGCGCCGTGACCAGCATCAAGGATTCGCCGACCAGTTTGGCGATCCGCTCCAGATTCGGCGTGATGCCCACGACGCAATTATCGGTAAAGCTGCGCGCGGCATCGGCCAGCAGGCGCACCGATTGCAGCAGATTATAGATCAGCACCGGCTTGAAGACATTCAGCTCGAAATGGCCGTTCGATCCCGCCACCGTCACCGCGACATGATTGCCCATCACCTGCGCCGCGACCATGGTCATGGCTTCCGACTGCGTGGGATTGACCTTGCCGGGCATGATCGACGAGCCGGGCTCGTTTTCCGGCAGGCTGATCTCGCCGATGCCGCAGCGCGGGCCGGAGCCGAGCAGGCGGATGTCGTTGGCGATTTTCATGAAGCTGACGGCGATGGTGTTCATCGTGCCGGAGGCTTCGACGATGGCGTCGTTGCTGGCTAGCGCCTCGAACTTATTCGGCGCGCTGATGAAGGGCTTGCCGGCGATGATGGCGGCCTGGCGCGCGAATTCCTCGGCGAAGCCCTTCTTGGCGTTGAGGCCGGTGCCGACGGCGGTTCCGCCTTGCGCCAAGGGATAGAGGCGCGGCAGGCATTCCCTGGCGCGCTGGACGGCGTTGCGCGCCTGGACGGCATAGCCGGAGAATTCCTGCCCCAGGGTGACCGGCACCGCGTCCTGCAGATGGGTGCGGCCGATTTTGACGATGGCGGCGAATTCGGCGGCTTTTTTCTCCAGCGCCCCGGCGAAGTGCAGCAGCGCCGGGATCAGATGATCGTCGATCTGCATGACGGCCGCGATATGCATCGCGGTCGGGAAGCTATCGTTGGAGCTTTGGCCCATATTGACGTGATCGTTGGGATGGACCGGCTTTTTGCTGCCCATCGCGCCGCCGAGCATTTCGATGGCGCGGTTGGAGATGACCTCATTGACGTTCATGTTGGTCTGCGTGCCGGAGCCGGTTTGCCAGACCACCAGCGGAAATTCGCTGTCCATTTTCGCGAGGATGATCTCGTCGGCGGCTTTTACGATCGCGTCGCCGATAGCCTTGTCCAGAACGCCGAGCTTCATATTGGCGAACGCCGCCGCCTTTTTCTGAATCCCGAATGCATGAATAAGCGCGAGCGGCATGCGTTCGCCGCCGATCTTGAAGTTCTTCAGGCTGCGCTGCGTCTGCGCTCCCCAGTAATGTCCGGCGGGAACCTCGATAGGGCCAAAGCTGTCGGTCTCGGTGCGGGTGGTCGGATGGGTCATGGGGGACTCGCGGCTGGGGTCTGCGCCGACGATAGAACATTTGCCGCGCGCGGGGCAACAGCGCTAATATCCGCGCCCTTTCGCGAAAGCCGTTTCCAATGCCTGCTTCAATCTGCGGCGGAAATCCTTCGTGCGGCCCATCGCGATTTCCAGCTCCAGCATCAGGCACAGATCGTCGAAGCCGACGGGCGGATGGTCGTCGAAACTGAAAGCCATTTGCCTTGTGATAATGGATGGTCGCGCCATAAAACGAATCAGCCGAAATAAGGAGAATCGCTTTTCTGTTTACAGGAGGAAAAATCCTATTTCAAGGGATGTTTCCTTCCCTCCGTGCAATTCGAGAAAAGCAATAATGGTGGATCAGAAGGATGCGTTCTGCTTAATGCGCTTCTGCAAATAATCGCGCGCTTCGTTCATCTGGGCGTTCGACAAATCGTCCAGCGAGACGATGCCGAACTGATCGAAGAATGCGTCTCTTATGGAGTCTTTTTCGATATGCTGCGTGTCGGCCGCGTAACGAATGAGAGCGATAAGCTCGATCTTTTCATAGCGGTTGAGGGGGCGGGCGTAGTCCAGCGCCAGAACGGTCGCGCCGCTCGCGCCGGCGGCGCTCAACATGGCGGCAAGCGCTACGGTTTTCAGGCTGTACTGGCCGCCGTGATCGGATTCGGGTTCGGGGCGCGCCAATATTTCCCGCGCCAGGGTTACAATTTTCTCACTTCGATCACTCATGATTAATCAGCCTCCTGTTATTACCGGCAGTTTTCACGCCTTAAAAATTTTTGCGGTTACTTTTTAATTTTTCTCGCGGCGCCGTCGTTATTCTGGGCGTAGGCGATCAAGGTGCGGGCCTGCGAGGCCAGTGCCGCGGGCTTTTGCTCGTCGGCCAGCATTTGCCGGTATAAGGTCGTCGCCATCGTCGCCAATTCCTTGGATGATAGTTTCCGTCCCATATCGTCGGCGGTTTCCTGGATTCTGGCGATAATTTCCGTCAGCAAATCCAGTTTGTCGGGAAATTTTCCCTGATTCAAATCATGTTGAGCGGTCGCGTCTCCCATCAAATAGGCGGGCGTCGTGCCCAGCACGCGCGCCAGAGCCTGCAGCGTGTCGTAACGGGGATTGCGCGCGCGGCCTATCAGCATATCGCGCACCGCCGTGGGATTAAGCCCGGCCAGGATCGACAGCTGGCGCGGCGAAAAATCGCGCTCGTTGAGCAGCTGCTGCAGCGTCTGGAGCCAGCTGGGGGCTTTCTTGGATGGTTTGCGGTTTGTCATGCCGATGCTATAGCCGACCGCGAAGGCAAGATCAAGGGAAAAATCCTATTTGGGCGGCTCGATCCAGCCGTCCCATCGCCGCGCGCGGAATAAAGCCGTCAGCGCCAAGTAAACCATGACGGCAAAGGCGATTCCGGCGATCATGTCGCTGGGATAATGAGCGGCGACGATCACGCGCGTCGAGGCCACGACGCCCGCGAAGACCAGCAGCGCCGCCCGCCACCGGGGAAATATCGCCGATACCGCCAGCGCCAGCGACATCACGGTAGCCGAATGGCCCGAGGGGAACGACCAGCTTTGCGAGTCGAAAACAACGAGCGAGAACTGGTTAAAGATATCGTGTCTCGCCAGCAGCACGGGCCTTGATCGCCCCACCAGGATCTTCATGAGATCGACCGCCAGGCCGGAAACGGCGACGTTGGCGAAGATGAAGGCGGCGATCTGCCCGCGCGCGAGCCATTGCTTCTTTCCGCGCCATGCGAGCAGGAACGCCACCCCGGCATAAATACCGAGCGGCGGAAGATACCATACGCTTTTGCCGAGATCGGTAATGACCTTGAATGGCGCGATGATATCGGGCCTCTCCCGATCCAGCGCTTGCAGATAGGCCGTGATGGGGCGGTCGACCCACATCATGCACCCCGCGATGATGAGAGCCGCCGCCAGAAGGGCTATGATGATTTGTTTGGTTTGCGTCATGGAGTTTGTTTCGTACCGTTTGGCCTGTAGAGGGAAAAATCCTGCCATCCGCCGCCGTTATAATTGTAGCCGCGAATTTCGCCAAGCTTGACGGCATTCAGGCCGCCGTTGAATTTCGCTTCCTGTTTCTTCTCGATCATCGCGACGGCGCATGAATCCTGTTCGAGCAGTTTTGCCGCATAGGCGGCGCCGTTGGCGGGCAGCGTAGCGGTTCCGGCGAGGAACACAAGGCTGGGTTCGGTATAGCCGCTGGTGATGAGGCGGCTTGAGGCGCATGACCGGAATTCGGCGAATTTTTCCGCCGTTTGCCGAGAAATCCAAAGCGAGTCCAGCGCGGGGAGCAGCAAGGAAAATACCGCCGGTATGAGAATGATTGCGCTGCCGACGCCCCAGCGGGCGGCCTTGGCCGGAGCGCGCAACTGCTGGCGCATCTGAAGAACAAGAAAAAGAACAGCGATCAGAATAAGTCCGGCGGGAAGCGGCTTGAGGGATTCTCCAAGCATGAGCGGCACGGCCGCGACCGCCAGCATGAATAGCGCCAGCGCCGAGCCGAGAAGAATATTGGCGGCTTTCCAGAATAAGTTCCACCGTGCGGCGACCGGCCTTTCCTGAAACGCGGCATGCGCTGCCAGCCATGCAAGCGCGGGATAGCAGGGCAGCACATAATGCGGCAGCTTGGTGAAAATCAGCTCATAGGCGATCCATGCCGGTAAAATCCAGGCGAGCGCGAAGCGGAGCGCCCGGTTTTGCCGTTCCGCCCATGCCGCCGCCAGGCCGCGCAGCGCGAGCCACGTGAACGGCCCGAAACATATCGGAAACAGGATCGCGTAATAGCCGGGGGGCAGGAAGCCGCGATCCTGCCCGGTGAAAATCTTGCCGAGGAAATCATGCCCCGCCGATTCGGCATAAAACTTTCCGCCGCTCGCGATCCCGATCCAGACCAGCCAGGGCAAGGTTAATGCAAGACACAACGCAAGGCCGGGCAGGGGGCGCAACTGTTTGAACCAATCGATCTTGCGGTCGGCGATCCATAGCGCGAGGATCGTCAGTCCGCTGATGAAGAGAGCAATCGGGCCTTTCAGCATGATCCCCAGGGCCTGGGCTATCCAGAATCCGGCGGCGAGACGCGAGGGCAGCTTTTCCTGCGTTATGTAGGCACGCGCGAGAATCCATTGCGCCCCGCAAATAACGGCCAGAAGGGCGGCGTCGGTCTTGGCGAGGCGCGCCTCGGTGTTCAGCAGGCCGGAACTGACGAGGATCGCCGCCGTCAGGAATCCGGTTCGCGGGCCGGAAATCCGCCCCGCGCCCCAGCCGGTCAGCAGGATCGCCGCCAGCGCTCCCAGCAGCGACGGCAGCCGGTAGGGCCATATCTCATTGTAGGGAGACTTGCCGAACATAAGCGCGCTCGCGCTCTGCAGCCAGTATATGCCGATAGGTTTTTTGTAGCGCGGATCGTTCTGGAAATAGATGTCGGCATAATTGCCGCTCTCGATCATCTGCTTGCTGGCCTGGGCGAAAAGCGGCTCGTCGCGGTCGACCGGCGGCAAGCTGGCAAGGCCGGGCAGCATCGTCATCAGCGCGAGCGCAGCAAGCAGGCCATAATGCCGCCAGGTCAGCCCCCCGGTCATTCCGCGGGCGCGGCCACGGCTTTATCCCGCCGGATGAAATGGATGTTGCGCAGATAGACGAGCATCGCCGCGGCCTGACCGAAAATGAAGACCGGGTCTTGCTTGTGAATGGCGTAGATCAGCGTCGTCCCGCCGCCGGTCAGGCTCAAATACCAGAAGGATTCGGGAATCACGCTCTTGCCGGCGCGCTCGCTGACGATCCATTGATAGATAAAGCGCATCCCGAAGAGCGCTTGTCCCGCGAAGCCGAATATCACCCACCAGTCCCAATGGACGATCAGCCATGCGATAAGATTTTCAGCGATGCTCATGATTCAATCCTCTGCAGTTCTGACATGCGGCGCGCCGAGATAGTCGGCGGCCTGCATTTCCATCAACCGGCTTACGGTGCGCTTAAAGGCGAAGGAATGCTCGCCCTCGGTATAAATTTGCTCCGGCGGCGCGGCGGACGTCATGGCCAGCTTCACCTTGGCTTCATACAAGGCGTCGATCAGCGTCATGAAGCGCAGCGCCGCATTGCGCTGCTCGGAATTCAGGCATGGCACGCCGTCGAGCAGCAGCACATGATAGCCGTTGGCCAAGGCCAGATAATCGGCCGCGCCGAGCGGCTGCTCGCATAATTCGGCGAATGTGCACCAGGCGGCGCCCTTGGCCGCGCGGGACAGTTCCAGATGCCGCCCCTGAGCCACTTGAAGCGTGTCGGCCTTCGGTTCGGCATCGTCGGTGAGCGCGGCGAATAATTCGGCAAGATGACGGCTGGCTTCCGGCCCCAGCGGCGAAAAGAACATCGGGCGTCCATGCACCCGCGCCAAGCGGTAATCGGTCGCGCCTTCCAGTTCGACGATATCGGTCTGCGATTTCAGCGTCTCGATAAAGGGCAGGAACAACTGGCGCTGCAGTCCGCCCTTGTAAAGCTCGTCGGGCGGCCAGTTCGATGTCGCCACCAGCACCACGCCCGCCTGGAACAGCGCCGTGAACAGCCGTCCCAGAATCATGGCGTCGGCGATGTCGCAGACATGAAATTCGTCGAAACACAGCAATTTGCTGTCGGCGGCGATCCGGCGGGCGATCTGGGGCAGGGGATCGGCCTTGCCGCTATTCCTGCCGCGCCATTGATGGAGCGCCGCGTGGATTTCGAGCATGAATTGGTGAAAATGAACTCGTCTTTTGGCCTTGACCGGCGCGGCGTCGAAAAACAAATCCATCAGCATGGATTTGCCTCGCCCGACTTCGCCATGGAGATAGATTCCGCGCACGGCCGGGACAGCTTGCTTTTGCCGCCAGAGCCGCCCAAAAGTGCCGGTGGCCTGCCTGGCAACGCCGGCCGACAGGCGAACGCATAAATTCTGCAAGGCATCGACTGCCCGCGCCTGGGGCGGGTCGGGACGCAATTCGCCCGAAGCGAGGCGGGCGGTGTAGATTTGCTGAAGACTTACGGTCATGCTGTATTATAAACAGCTCAAGCGAAAACGGAACCATGCCTCGCAGCTTCTTTTTCCATAACGACGATTTGCGCCTGACCGAGAAACTTCGGGCGGTTCATTGGGGGCTGGTGCTGCTGGTCGCGATGGTCTGCGGCATCGGGGTCGCTTTGCTTTATTCCGCGGGCGGCAGGAACTGGCAGCCCTGGGCCTGGCCGCAGATGATTCGCGCGGGCGTCGGCATCCTGCTCATGCTGGGTTTCGCGATGATCGACGTGCGCTGGTGGCTGCGGCTGGCCTATCCGCTCTATTTCACGATGCTGGCGCTTTTGGTCGTGGTCGAAATTATCGGCCATATCGGCATGGGGGCGCAGCGCTGGCTCAATCTCGGCTTTTTCGTCATCCAGCCTTCGGAAATGATGAAAATCACCATGATCCTGGCGCTGGCGCGGTATTTTCATGGCTTGCCGGGGGAGGATATAGGCCGGATCAGGTCTTTGGTGCCTCCGGCTCTCATGGCGGTGTTTCCGATCGGCATGGTGCTGATGCAGCCCAATCTCGGCACCGCCGCGCTGCTGGGCTTTAATGCGATGGCGCTGTTTTTTGTCGCGGGTGTGCGGAAATGGAAGTTTTTTGCGCTTTTTTGCCGCCGTCGGGGGCAGTCTACCGATCGCATGGCATTTTCTGCATGATTACCAGAAGCAGCGGGTGCTGACCTTCATGAATCCCGAGGCCGACAAGCTCGGCAGCGGCTATAACATCATGCAGTCGAAAATAGCCTTGGGTTCGGGCGGGCTTCTTGGCAAGGGTTTCGGCCTCGGCACGCAAAGCCAGCTTCAATTCCTGCCGGAAAAGCATACCGATTTCATCTTCGTCGTGCTGGCGGAGGAATTCGGCATGATCGGCGCCTGTGTCCTGCTGGCGCTTTATACATTGATCTTGGTTTACGGCTACCTGATCGCCATCGGCAATCGCAACCAATTCGGGCGGCTGGCCGCCTTCGGCCTGACGACCAATTTTTTCCTCTATATGGGCGTCAATATCGCCATGGTCACGGGGATGATGCCGGTCGTCGGCATCCCTCTGCCGCTAGTTTCCTACGGCGGGACGGCCATGCTGACCCTGATGATGGGCTTCGGGATTCTTCTCGGGATCGGCATTCACCGCGATACGCGCATTTCGCGAACCGGGATCACCGACTCATGACCGCCTCATGAAAGTATTTCCGCGCCCTACCATTATGGGGCAAGGACATGCCGAAATGAGGTAAACAGCGATTTTTCTGAAGTCTTTCTGCAAAAAACATTATTTGCTTTCATGTTTTCATGATTAGCTCATTGAAGCAGGACATGAGGTCGCTGCGAGATGATTGTGAAGACCATGACGATTGAAAGATTTTATAGAGAGAAGATTATGTTGAACGTATCCACCGGAACTTATTTGACGCTGTGCGCCCTGGTGCGCGATGCCATGCAGGTCGAAAGCGACGCCTCGCCGATGCTGGCGCGGGTCGCGCGCGAGCTGTCGCTGGCCTCCCACGACGTGCTTCCGTCGGAACTGAAGAAAGATACGCGCAAGGTCGCCGCCCTGGCCGAAGCCGGGTTCATTCGCGACGATTTGACATTCAGCGCGGCTTAAGCAAAAACAGCGCTGCTTAAAACACACCCATATTTTACGGAGATATCATGGTTGAAGCCCATAATGGCGACGGGCTGACCGACGCCGAAATCGTTCAAACCTATCGTGAAAAATATGCAGACAGGGGCTGGCCGACTGAAGCTCAAGTGATCGATAGATCTATTGATGAGGCTGTCGCTTCTTTTGTCGATGTCGATCAAGCGAGAAAAAAAGCCAGCGACGCTCTTAAGATCGTCGTCCAGGCTGCCAAGCCTGAAATCGCCGAGCTGTTGCAGGCAGGCCTGAGCTTGCGCTGGCATATGGACGCGGAAATGCCGCGCAAACCTGAATCGGAATATACGAAGGAAGAGAAAAGAAAATATTTAGGCAAAGATTCAAAATTTGCCGCCTTGGAAAACCGGAATCATATCGCCTGGCGTGCCTTGCATGAGGCGATGCGAGAGCAGGCGGCGTCTCTCCCCGATCTTGGCGGATGCAAGGAGGATTCCTCCTATCCGGTGCGGAATGCGCTGCCCGGCATGTTCGTGAGCCGGCTGGATCATCATGCGCGGTCTCCCTATGTGCCCGCGCTTCCCGCGCCTGATGAGGGGCCCTCTACGCCGAGAACGCCTGGGCCAACAGGGGGCTCCGCGAATCCGGCATTGACGTTAGGATAAAGTTACTGCGTCAGATGCCGTCGCGGCCAGTATCGTGCCCGCAGGCTGTCATGATGGCCCAGCAGAAATGATGCGAGGTAGAAGACTCCCGCGACCAGGATGATCGCCGGGCCGGACGCGACGCTGGCATGATACGATATCAGCAATCCCGCCATCCCCGCCGAAACGCCGATCAGCACGGCAAGCCCGAGCATGGCGTCGATATGCTTGACCCAAAAGCGCGCCGCAATGGCGGGAATGATCATCAGGCCGACGGCCATCAGCGTTCCCATGGCCTGGAATCCCGCGACCAGATTCATCGCCGTCAGCGCCAGAAACAGCAAATGATACAATGTCGTCCGTCCGCCCTGGCTGCTCAGAAAGGCGGGATCGCATATCGCCATCACCAATGGCCGATAGGCGATCGCAAGGGCCATGAGCGTCGCGCCGGTAATGCCGGTCATCAAAAACAGGCTCGCCTGATCGACCGCCAGCACCGAGCCGAACAGCAAATGCATCAAATCGATCGCTCCCCCGCGCAGGGAAACGAGCATCACGCCTAAAGCCAGCGCGACAGGATAGAGCGCGGCGAAACTGGCGTCTTCGCGCATCTGGGTAAAGCGGGACGCCAGCCCCGCGAGCAGCGCCACCGCGACTCCGGCGCAAAATCCTCCCAGGCTCATGAGCGGCAGCGAGAACCCGGCTACCATGAAGGCGATGGCGACGCCCGGCAGCACGGCGTGAGACATGGCCTCGGCCATCAGGCTCATGCGCCGCAGCACCAGAAAAACCCCAAGCGGCGTGCTGCCGCACGCCAGGATGACCACGGCGGCAAGCGCCCGGCGCATAAAGGCGTAATCGGCGAACGGGCCTATGAGATAGTCATAAATTTCCATCATGACGCGTCACCTTCGCCATGATGGTGATGAGAATGATCGTGGGCATGATGCCCATGATGATGGCCGTGATCGTGCGGCGGCAAATCGCGATCGCATTGCGGTGCTCCGTCGCGCCAGCTTTCGGCCAGTAATTTGGCCCGTTGCAAATTCTCGTCCCGCAAGACTTCCGCCGCCGGGCCGATGGCCACCAGTTCGCGGGCGAGCAGCAGGGCATTTTCGCAGAATTCGCGCACCACGCTGAAATCATGCATGACGGCCATGATGATGCGGCCTTCGTTGCGCCATTGCTGGAGCAGGGGGGCCAGATCGGCGACGGTGCGGCTGTCGATGGGGGCGAAAGGCTCGTCCAGCAGGATCAGCTTCGCGTCCTGGACGATGATGCGGGCGAACAGCACGCGCTGAAACTGTCCCACGGAAAGGCTGGCGATAGGCCGTTCGGCGAAGGCGGACATGCCCGCGCGCGCCAGCGCGGCGCGGCTTGCCTCCAGCATGGCGGGCGTGATCCCTCCGGCCAGGCCCGTCCGCCGCCAATGGCCGAAATTGACCAGATCGATGACCCGCAGCGGAAATTCGCGGTCGACTTCGCTTTGCTGCGGCAGATAGGCGCAGTCTTTGGCCCCGATGCCGGTGCGGATGATATGGCCCGACATCAGCGGGATCGTCCCGGTAATGGCTTTCAGAAGCGTGCTTTTGCCGCCGCCGTTCGGGCCGACGATGGCGGTCAGGCTGCCGGGCGGAAATTTGGCCGATATGTGATGCACGGCGGGATGCCGTTCATATCCGGCGCTGAGGTCGCATAGTTCCAGCATGTTCAGCCCATCGCCAGCGCGGCCACGATCGCCAGCATGGCTATCGCGCCGGCGGCAAGCGCCAGGCGCGGCCACAGGCTTAAGGCCAGCAAGGATTTCGGCGCGCTCATCCCGCGATGTTCTGCGAAACCATGCAATACAGCATCGGCAGCGACAGAACGAAATTGGCGCGCGACGTCAGCATGGCGATGCGCGCCGATTTGGCCTTCGCGGCGTCATCGGTGGCGACGATGCCGAGCGCCTTTTTCTGGTTCGGCCAGATGATGAACCAGACATTGAACGCCATGATCAGCGCCAGCCACATGCCGATGCCGATCGTCCGCGCGGGCATCTGCAGAGCCAGGGCTTCATGCAAATAGCCTCTGAGAAACGCGACCGCCAGTCCCGTGACCACGGTTGCCAGGGCCGACCAGCGGAACCAGAACAGAGCGTTCGGGGCGATGAATTTGCCGATAGCGGGCTTCAGTTCCGGGGGGATTTTCGGCATCGTGGGGATTTGCACCATGTTGAAGTACCACAGTAGGCCGATCCACAGGATTCCGGCCACGACATGCAGCCAAATCATGGCATTGATGGCGGCCATCTGGCCGGTGGTGGAATCCGCGAGCAGGTCGCCATGCAGATACAGAAACATCAGGACGGCGAGCGCGACGCTGGCGGCCAGCGCGGTATATAGCCCTTCCAGAATTTTGCTCATGCTGCGACGCTCCTGTAGTGATAACCGGCGGCCATACGGTAAGGCTTATGCAATCTTGGGACAAGACTTAATCACCATTCCGCGCCATAGCAGATAGAGCAGCCTCGAAGGCGCGGTCTTGCGGCGCTTCGGGTGCGCGAGATCGAAGCGCGCCAGGTCGTTCATCAGCAGCATCGGCATTCCCGCTCGCCTTTCGTGGCGCGGCAGCATGGCGATATCGCGGCGCAGGGCCACGATTTTCGCTTCGTCCGGCGCATCGTAATTTTCGGCGGCGCGCGCATAGAGCGGGGCGTTTTGCTTTTGCCCCACTATGGCGGCCGCGACGGTCGCCAGCGGTTCGTATAGGCTGCGGGGAAGAGGGGGCGTTCCGGCCAGTTCCGCGTCGCGCGCGTCGATCAGGATTTGCAGCGGGCCGAGATCGATGCCCCGCTGCTGAACGGCCGCCAGCCGGTCGAGCACGATATGGCGCGGCTGTCCCTTGGTTCCGAGCGCGGTTAGAGCATCCCGCCACCATTGCAGGCGGATATGCCCCATCATGGGTTCCGACACTTGATCCCGCACGCGCGCCAAGGCGGCATGAAAGCCGAACAGGGCCGCCAGATCGCCCCGCGCCGCGGCAGGGGCAAACAGGCATAAGGCATAAAAATCGCGATCCTGAGCCTTTAATTCCTGCAAAAGGGCGATTTCCGGCTGATTAGGTGGGATCGGATTTGACATGGGGGCCGGATTTTTCTATTAGACAAGCATTCCTGAAAATGTGGACCGGCCTAAAGGCCAGTCCCGTCAGCGGCTCGGCTAGCCTTGCGCGCATGAACTATCGGGACAATATAGCATAGAAATGCAAAGGAAAAACAATGAGTAAGCGTGAGAATTCCAAGTACAAAATCGACCGCCGCCTAGGAGTCAATCTCTGGGGCCGTCCCAAAAGCCCGATCACCAAGCGCGAAAGCCGTCCCGGCCAGCATGGCCAGCGCCGTGCCGGCAAGCCTTCGGATTTCGGCATTCAGCTGATGGCCAAGCAGCGTCTCAAGGGCTATTACGGCAATATCGGCGAGCGCCAGTTCCGCCGCTATTACCAGGAAGCCATGCGCCGCAAGGGCGATAACGGCGAAAATCTGATCCAGTTGCTGGAGCGCCGCCTGGACGCCGTCATTTACCGCATGAAGTTCGCGCCGACCGTGTTCGCGTCGCGCCAGCTCGTCAATCACGGCCATGTCAGCCTGAACGGCAAGCGCGTCAATATCGCCTCCTATTCGGTCAAGGACGGCGACGTCATCGAGCTTCGCCCGAACGCCAAGCAGATGGCGGTGGTGCTGGCCTCGGTGCAGCTCGCCGAGCGCGACGTACCCGATTATATCCAGGTCGATCACAAGGAAATGAAGGGCACCTATATCCGCGCCCCTCAATTCGCCGACGTGCCCTATCCGGTGCAGATGGAGCCAAACCTGGTCGTCGAATTCTATTCGCGTTAGGTTTCGCGCCGTACGGCAGGTGACGTATTTCGAAGATGCGTCACCGTTTCCGCGTTCTTTTTCCAGCCGTTATTTGTCGCTTTTAATGGCGACGATGCCTGTCGGCGTAATTTCATATGTTTTGATGGCGGCCCGCTCGTTCGCGTCGTCGACGATGACGTAATAGCCGATGTCGCGGCCTTCATCCTTCATTTTCTGGACATGCGTGCTTAGCCGCGGCCCGAAATTCAGCCGCCAGACTCTGTGATCGCGGTCGAACGTGAAAGTCGGCACGCCAAAATCATCCGCGTCGAAGATTTCTTTCGCCATCGTCTCCCTGGCGATGTTGATAGCGTCGGCGCCGAGCAGCCTGGCGGGCATAGACACTGCTTCGCAGAGAGAATTGTTGCAAGCCACTTGCGCGCTCGGAGGTATGCACTGGGCGGATATGCATCGGGCTAAGTCCGCCTCGGGCGTAAGTTTCTCATGAAGCAGGTCGCGGTCTTGCTCGATCCGGGCCGTATATTTCATATTGACCGGACGCTCGGTGCAACAGCCGACGAAATCCTTGATGAGCACGCAGTCGGCGGTGCTGGCGCAAGCCTGAAGCTCGAGCCAGGTGACGCCGATTATTTTCTGAAGGCTGTCGTCCAGCTTCGCCGGCGTTTGCTGGGGAGGGGCTTGCGCCAGCAAAAAGACGGCAAGGCCGGTCAGTACGGCATTCGGTATTCGAGGTGAAATAGTCATAGCGGAGAGAATATCTGCCGTTGTCAGGTAAGCGAGCAATGATATGTTGGGACCGGTATATTGATAATGTCTTAAGTTAGCGTGTTTTATGGGGAGGCCGTCTGCGTGCTGACCGAAACCAGCCCGTCTTCGCCCCGCTGCGCGGCGCTTCACCAGTCCGCCGTCGCCCTTCGGGCTATGGCGGACACCCAGTTTTTCTAAACGCGCAAGCGCGTTAAGAAAAACTGGTGGTGCGGGCGGAGGGACTTGAACCCCCACGAGTTACCTCACTGGAACCTAAATCCAGCGCGTCTACCAGTTCCGCCACGCCCGCATGCGCTTCGAGGCATTCTCCTATCACGTTGTTCCGTGGGAGAGCAATAAACCCATAAGCCATAAAAAAGGGCGGCCATTGCGGGCCGCCCTTTCTCACGTCAGACTTGGAAATCTTATTCCTGGACTTCGCCATGGAGATGGGCATCCAGGCCTTCGCGCTCGACATCCGGATGGACGCGCAAGCCGATCACTATGTCGATGATCTTGACGATGACGAAGGTGCCGATGGCGGACCAGGCGATCGTCGCGCCGATGCCGATCAGCTGGGTTATGACTTGATCGGCATTGCCGTCAATCAAGCCGACCGCAGCGTCGCCGCCCTTGACTTCCTTCGTCGCGAAGACGCCCGTGAGCACGGCGCCGACGATGCCGCCTACGCCGTGAACGCCGACGCAGTCGAGGCTGTCGTCATAGCCGAGCTTCGCCTTGAGCGTCGTGCAGGCAAAGAAGCAGATGATGCCCGTTATCACGCCAAGGATCAGGGCGCCGGTGACGTCCACGAAACCGGAAGCCGGTGTGATCGCCACAAGGCCTGCAACCGCGCCGGAGATCAGTCCGACGATGCTCGGCTTCTTGAAAACGGCCCAGCCAACCAGCATCCAGGTAAGACCCGCCGCGGCGGTGGCTACCATCGTCACGGCCATGGCCATGCCCGCGTTATAGCCCGCGGTGACGGCGGAACCGGCGTTGAAGCCGAACCAGCCTACCCACAGCAGCGAGGCGCCGATGAGGCTGAACGCCAGATTATGCGGGGGCGCGACATCGTGCGGATAGCTCTTGCGCTTGCCGATGACGAGCGCCGTGACCAAGCCCGCGACGCCGGCATTGATATGCACGACGGTGCCGCCGGCATAGTCAAGCACGCCGGCTTTGAACAGGAAGCCGTTCGGATGCCATACCCAATGCGCGACCGGCGAATAGACGATCAGCGACCATAGGCCCATGAACACCAGCACCGCCGAAAACTTCATGCGTTCGGCAAAGGCGCCCGAAATGAGCGCCGGCGTGATGATCGCAAAGGTCATTTGGAACATCATGAAAACGGACTCAGGAATCGTGAGCGTGAAGCCGCCCGTGATGCCTTCGCCCAGCGTCAGGGGCGCACTCATCGAGCTGTGCGCGACCAGGAGGCGAGACAAATCGCCGACATAGTCGTTGCCGTTGGTAAAGGCCAAGCTGTAACCGCATACGACCCACAGCACCGCGACGAGGCAGGTGGTCGCAAAGCTTTGCGCCATCGTCGTGAGCAGATTGCCCTTGCGGACGAGACCGCCGTAGAACAGGGCGAGGCCGGGAATGGTCATCATCAGCACGAGCGCCGTCGACGTCAGCATCCACGCCGTATCGCCGGAATTGATCGCGGGAGCGGCGGGCGCGTCCTGCGCCAAGGCGTGACCGGGCAGCAACGCCGCCAGTCCCATAATCAGAGTTGCAGCAAGACATGTCTGCATGCGCTTGTCTCGCGCAGCTTTCGTTATCCTATCCATTGGGTTCTCCTTCTGATTGGTGCGTTGCACTATAGATGTATCCGGTCGTGGGAATGCCGGGATCGGAATGGCTTGCGGCGTTTAGGTATTGTTACGGATTGACTTGATAGGGGATACGCGATGATTGAAACAGGCACTGCTTTTTCCGGATCGCCCACGCTGCGATACTCACGTACGCCTGTATACGCTGCATGTCGATTCTTGGAAAGACCGGCTGTCGGTGAAGCGCGTCAAAGGAAAAAATTACGGCCATGTGACGCAATTGCGCCACAGTCGGGGTAGGCCGGGGTCTTTTACGGCTTCGACGTCGCGTTTTGGGATATGACCCCATACCATCCCAGGCCGTTATAAGTCTCATAACCTGGCGTGAGAGCAAACCCGACATAATTCCCTGATTTGTCTACATAACTTCCCATATTACGCCCATCGTGAGCCAAGGGAAAGACCTCGGTCAGCACACCGCGGCGGTCGCTTGCGGCAATGACGCGCATTTTTCTGTCCACCAGAAGGCAGCGCGTTTTATTTTTCTCATCTTCCTTGAGGCGCACTGAATCGACCACGCCCTGAGACTGTTTTTCCCAATCAAAAAATACGCCCAGAACGCCGATCACTTCGCCATTGATCTCGCCGCCGCGCCGGATGGCCGTGGCGTAAGTGGCCACCATTTGCCGGTCGAGCAATTCATTGACGGTCACGTCGGCCACTGAAAATTCGCTTCCGTCGCGGGTGGCAAGCGCATCGCGGAACCAATGTTCCCGGCTGACGTCGCTGCCGACGACCTGGCGGTATTTGCCGGGGCGGCCATTGGCCAGCACCATGCCTTTTTTGTCGGCGATCCACAGGTCGAGATAAACCGTATAGGAGTCGAGAATGACGCCGAGGCGTTTGGAGGCATATTCGCAATGGTTGGTGTCCGGCTCGGTCACGCAATCGACGACGGCGCTATCGGTCGCCCACCAGCGCACGTCGCACGAGCGTTCGTATAGGTTGCGGTCAATAATGTCGATCATGCTCAGCGCTAGATCGGTCAAGCGGCCGCCGCGCAAATCGGTCACCAGATTGGCGCCTAGATTATTAAGCTCGGTCGTTTGCGATGTGAGTCTTTTGGAGAATTCGTCGGCGATCGAGCGTATGCGCTCGGAGATTTCCCGCACTTCCCTGGCGACGACGGAGAATCCCCTGCCATGCTCGCCCGCCCGCGACGCCTCGATCAGGGCGTTCAGCGCCAGCATCCGAGTGGCGCCGGTTACGGATTGAATTTCATTGACCTTGCTTTTGGCAAGGTCGGAGACGCTCTTCGATAAAGCCAAAATCCGTTCAGGCATCGGACATCCTAACTGCAATCTTACTCATCACAACCGCCGGAAAATCCCGGACACGTATCGACTTCAGAAAGCTGTCAGCAAAAGGTTTATTATCGATTAAGGTTTAAGACGCGCCGTTAATTAGAAACAAAAACGCGGGCGGCCAGGGGAAGCCGCCCGCGCTGCTCCTGATAAGATTAGGAGCTGTAGTACATATCGAATTCGACCGGATGCGGAGCGGTGCGGAAGCGGTCCCACTCTTCCATCTTGAGGCCGATATAGGAGTCGATCATGTCGGCGGTGAACACGCCGCCCGCCAGCAGGAACTGATGATCGGCATCCAGCGCGTCGAGGGCTTCTTCCAGCGAGCCGCAAACCGTCGGCACCTGGGAGAGCTGGGCCGCCGGCAAGTCGTACAGATTCATGTCCATCGGATCGCCGGGATGAATCTTGTTCTTGATGCCGTCGAGGCCTGCCATCAGCATCGCCGCGTAGGCGAGGTAGGGGTTGGCGGTCGGGTCGGGGAAACGCACTTCGACGCGCTTGGCGTTCTTGCTGTTGCCGTAGGGAATGCGGCATGAGGCCGAACGATTGCGCGAGGAATAAGCCAGCAGCACCGGCGCTTCGTAGCCCGGCACCAGCCGCTTGTAGCTATTGGTGGTCGGGTTGGTGATCGCGTTCAGCGCCTTGGCGTGCTTGATGATGCCGCCGATATAGTACAGCGCCATTTCCGACAGGCCGGCATATTTGTCGCCCGCGAATTGCGGCTTGCCGTCCTTCCAGAGCGATTGATGCACATGCATGCCCGATCCGTTGTCGCCGAAGACGGGCTTGGGCATGAAGGTGGCGCTCTTGCCGTAGTTATGGGCGACGTTATGGATCACGTATTTGTAGATTTGCATGTTGTCGCCGCACTTGGTCACGGTATCGAACTTGATGCCGAGCTCGTGCTGCGCGGAGGCGACTTCATGGTGATGCTTTTCGACTTCGATGCCCATGTCCTTCATGGTGCTCAGCATTTCGCCGCGCAAATCCTGGCCGCTGTCGATCGGCGCGACGGGGAAATAGCCGCCCTTGACGCGCGGGCGATGGCCGAGATTGCCTTCCGGATATTCGCGGCCGGTGTTGTAGGGGTCTTCCTCGGAATCGACCTGATAGAAGCTGCGGCCCGGGCTGACGCGGAAACGCACGTCGTCGAAAATGAAGAACTCGGCTTCGGGGCCGAAGAACGCCTTGTCGCCGGCACCGGAGCTTATGACATATTGCTCGGCCTTCTTCGCGATCCCGCGCGGGCAGCGATCATAAGGCTGATTGGTTTCGGGCTCATAGACATCGCAGAACACGCCTACCGTCGGCTGCGCGAAGAAAGGATCGAGGACGGCCGTCGCCGAATCCAGTTTCAGCAGCATGTCGGATTTGTCGATTGTCTTCCAGCCCGCAATCGAAGAGCCGTCGAACATAATGCCTTCCTCGACCGCCGCTTCGGTACAAAGCGTGTCGACGTGCTGCGTGGTGTGCTGCATTTTGCCGCGCGGATCGGTAAAGCGCAGATCGATAAACTTTGCGTCATGTTCCTTAATCAGATCGAGGAGTTTGTTAGCCATGGGATCGCTCTTCGCAAAAAGGGTTTGAAAGCAATGGCATCGCTTGTGCGTTGCGGTAAGGACACTGCATGGGATTCATTGCCTTGACAATATTGGTTGTTTTCTGGTTTGATAGAAGCCTGGAGCCGTGCCCGCTGGTGGTGGCGGCAGAAGAGCGAAGCAAAACTTCGCGCAAGCTTTGCAAGCCTTTAGCGCATGAAGCTGAAGGCTTTTTTCATGGACTATCGCGCCTAGGTTTGCGATAAGCCGCTATCCAAAATGTATGGCGGCCGTAGCTCAGTGGTAGAGCCCTCGGTTGTGGTCCGAGTTGTCGCGGGTTCGATCCCCGTCGGTCGCCCCATTCTTAACTGGCATATGCCATGCATATTCTTATCCTCGGTGCGGGAGCGGTCGGGCTGGGCATGGCCGCCGCGCTCTCTGCCGCGAAATCCGATATCACGCTCGTGACCCGGGGCGGAATGCCATCGGGAGAGCGTAGCATCCGCGTCACCGGCGTGCTGGGCGATCATGAGATTCCGCCAGGCCGCGTAGCGTTTCTGCCAGCCGATGGGCTGGCGGAACAAGCAAGCCCGCCGGATTACGTGATCGTCGCCACCAAGACCTTCCAGGTCGCCTCGGCCATTCGGTCGATTGCGCCACTTCTGGAAAAGAGCCGACGCCCGCCTGCTTTCCTCCTGCCTCAGAACGGGTGGGGGTCCGCCGATGAGGCCGCGGCCATTGCGCCCGCCGGAGCGATGCTTTACTCCGCGGCCCTTATGACCGGGCTGGCGCGGCTTTCTCCGGCTGAAGTTCTGATCGCCGCGCATGCGACGCCGATCCGCATCGGCTCTCTGTTCGGGCATCCGCAAGCGGCCATCGAGCCGCTGCTGCAAGATTTCGCGCAAGGCTTCATCGATGTCGAATATCGCGAGGACATCAAGACCATCATCCTGAACAAGTTTATGTTCAGCATCTGCCTCAACGCGCCCGGAGCTATATTGCGCTGCGCGTATGGCGAGATGGCGGCGAGTCCCGCGCGGCGGGAACTCATGATCCGCCTCGCGGACGAGGCCGTCGCGGTCGTGCGGGAAGTCTGCGGCGTCGCGCTGTACGAAGATGGCGCCGATTATATTCATGGAACGCTCATTCCCAAGCTTATGCCCAGGGTCGCAGCGCATAAATCCTCGATGTTCCAGGATTTAGAAGCCGGACGGAAAACAGAAATCGATTACCTGAACGGAGCCATCGCAAGGATGGCGGCGGGCGCGCATATGCCCGCGCCCTGCAATGAAGTCATGACGTCGCTGATTCATGCGGCAGAGACAGGATCATCCGCCGGTGTCTGAGCTTCGCTTGCAAATGCGGGCCGGTTGGGGGACAAATCGCTATATGTCCCATCCAGATCTCCCCGCATGGCGCGCGCATGCGCTTCTGACCGCCGCCGAAGCGGCGGAGCTTGATCGCATCACCATCGCGCTGGGCACGCCCGGCTTTACGCTCATGCAGCGGGCGGGCGCCGTGATGGCAGAAATTATCAGGGAAGCATACCGGCCCGGGCGCTGTCTGGCGCTGTGCGGGCCGGGGAATAATGGCGGGGACGGATTCATCGCCGCCGAGTTTCTGCGCCGGGCCGGATGGGATGTCCGCGTCGCGATGCTGACGCCGCCCGAGGCGCTTCACGGCGACGCCGCGCTCGCGCGGCTGTTTTATCAGGGCGAGATTCTCCCATGGTCGCCGCAATTGCCTGAAGACGCGGAATTGATGATCGACGCCTTGTTCGGCATCGGCCTTGACCGCCCGCTGGGCCGGGAATTCGCGGCGGCGATAGACGCGGTCAACGAGAGCAAAATTCCGGTCGTCGCCGTGGATATTCCCAGCGGCATCCATGCGGACAGCGGCGCCGTCATGGGGGCCGCGATCAAGGTGAAGACGACCGTGACTTTCACGCGCAAGAAGCCGGGGCTGCTGGCGCTGCCGGGCCGCGAAATGGCGGGAGAGGTCATCGTGCGGGAGATCGGCATGGATGCCGATGCGATGCGCAATATGCCCGCTCATTTCGCCGAAAACCATCCAGCCTTGTGGCGCGACGCGCTGCCGGAGTTCCGCGCCGAGCAGCATAAATACGATCACGGCTATGCGCTCATTCTCGGCGGGGGCGTCATGACCGGCGCCGCCAGGCTGGCGGCTCGGGCGATTCAGCGCGTGGGCACCGGCCTGGTTACCATTGCCGCGCCGCCGGAAGCCGTGCCGGTCTACGCCACCAGCCTGGATAGCGTTCTGGTGCTGAAGCTGAGTGATGCGGCTGTCTGGCGCGAAGCCGTCGCCGATAAGCGGAAAACCGCGGTTTTGGCCGGGCCGGGATCCGGGATAGGGCCGCAAACCCGCGCCGCCGTTCTGGCCGCGCTCGAAAGCGGGAAACCCTGCGTGCTGGATGCCGATGCTTTGACCAGTTTTGCCGATGCTCCCGAAGAATTATTCGCGGCGCTTCATCCGCGATGCATTCTGACGCCTCACATGGGCGAGTTCGCGCGCCTGTTCAAACAATATCCGGCGGAAGCGAGCAACAGGCTTGCCGCCGCCGTGACGGCGGCGCAGGGCGCGGGGGCCGTGGTGCTGCTGAAGGGGGCGGATACGATCATCGCGTCGCCTGACGGTTATGCGGCCATCAATACCAGCGCGCCGCCATGGCTTGCGACGGCCGGAAGCGGCGATGTTCTGGCGGGGGTCATCACCGGATTCCTGGCGCAGGGCATGGAGCCGTTCCTTGCCGCTTGCGCCGGAGCGTGGCTGCATGGCCTCGCCGCCCGGAATTTCCATCCGGGCATGATCGCCGAGGATTTGATCGGCGCATTGCCTGCCGCGCTGGCGGGGGTGAAGGACGGATCGCCTTAGAAACCATTTGAAAAGCCATGATGCCGTGCTGCAAACCGCGCTTTCCTGCGCTTCCGGTGCTCACCTATGTTGAATAGGCCGCGCTCCGGTTCTCGAAAAGCACGGTTTTCGCTCCGGCCTGATGACTTTTCAGACGGTTTCTTAAAGTCAGGCCATCTTTTTCATCATCGCCTGTTCGGCACCGGCTGACGGCACGGCGATTAAGTTTTCCGCAGGCTGGATGCTCGCTTTCTTATTTGCTTTCTTGCCGGCGAAAGCGGCGCTTTTGCGCAATTTCAAAATGGGTTTTTCGACGAAATGCCATGAGAATGCGGCGACTGCCGTCACGATTGGCAGGCTGACGCAAAACATGGCGAGCGGCGTTATGTCTGGGATCAGGCTGACAACCGTTTGATTGATGGGCACATGGTAAAGGTAAATTCCGTATGAGTAATCGCCGCTCGAATAAAGCGGCAGCTTTGGAAATTTGCAAAGCCCAATGTAAATGACGATGTATGTCAAAATCGGCATTCCGATCAGATGATAAAAAGGATTGCCCTTCCATGATGAATTGCCGGCAAAGGCGGCAAGCAGGCAAAGGCCGGTCGACACTATGGCTATCCGCCAGTCGAAAATGATTCGATGCCGCATTTGAAAGAAGAAGATCCCCATCAGAAATGCCGGAATGAGCCGGAGGCCTACCCAGTTCGAAACGACAAGCTGCAAAACAGCTTCCCATGCCTGCGGGATATGCCGATCCGTTTGCATCAGGTCGAACAGGATGGCCAATAACGGCAGTCCGGCTGCCAGAACCCCGACGAAGAGCGGCCGTTTAAAGAGCCGTAATATCAAAAGCGAAGAAAGCAGCGCGTAACAGCCGATTTCATAGGGAATAGTCCAAAGCGCGCCATTCACCTTTGTCGAGAGATTCTGCTCGAAAACTCCCGGCAGATAGTAATGGATATCGCCGAAGATATTTCTGAAATATCCCCAAAAAAGCGGATGAGAAAAATACGAGGACAGATCGAGCGTCGTAAATATCGGTCCCAGGATGAGGGCGCAGATGATAATATCGACGGCCAAGGCCGGGACGATCCGAAGCGTTCGGTTTAAAAGAAAATGGCCGAAAGAAAGCCGGGCCGCCGATCCCGCCACTAAGAATCCGCTGAGCGCGAAGAACATCGGCAATATGCAAAATTCGGCGAACCAGAATGGCGTGAATTTCACGATGGCATAGCCTTGCGCGATGCCTATGCAGTGCCACGCGAATACCGATAATGCGAGAAAAACTCTGGCAAAATCAAAACCCGGACCAACGCCTTTGTGACTGTCCAGAATGGACCCAAAAGATCGCACGCGTCGTCTCCAACAAAAAAAGGGCTGAACCAGACGGTTCAGCCCTTTCTTGTTATCAAGATTCTTTCGAGGAATCCGCTTTTATTCGTTCGTTGCCGGGGCTGCGGGGGCGTCCATGGCCGGAGCGGGCGCGACGGCGGGTTTTTCCATCATGGCGGGAGCCGGGGAGGCGGGCATCATCTTCGCCGCCGCTGGGGCCATCATGCCGGATTGATAGCTGCCGGGCTTATAGTTCTTCTTGAGGCATGTGCCGATAAACTTGCGATATTCCGGCTTCGCGATCTTTTTTTCATGATATTCCGCGACGCAGGCTTTCATTTTGCCCGCCTGAGCGGAAACCGGCTTGACGGACGGCGCTTTGGGAGCCGAGGGGGCCATCGGATCGGCGGCAAAGGCCGGCATGGCAAAAATGGCGGCCAACGCGGCTACGGCGAGGATTTTTTTCAAGGGATTCTCCATGGTGGGGTGGGGGATGTCGGGAAAATTGGCGGGGACGAGGGCGATAAGCAACTTACGGTGGCGAATACGATGAAATTAATCTCTTGTCAACCATTGCAAATCTGGCCATATTCGGCTCATTCAGAAGATAAATGAGTCGAGACGCGCAAGTGTCCGGCAAATTAGTTCTAAATAAAAACCATTTTATTTCATAGGGTTAGGGCAGTTATTTTTAACTGTGGATTAAGCTTGGTTGTGGTAAGGTCGTAAAGCTTTTATCAAGGAAATGGTGGTGTCCTATGACGTTTTCACCAGCAATGCAATTGGCGCAAGACGCCGTCGAGAGTGGCGCGACTTATTGTTCGGCCCATGGCGCGGTTGTCGAAAAAGCCGAAGTTCTAAGCGTCGGCAGCGATCGCGTCGGCATTCCTCATGTGCGTTTCCAGCTTGAAGTCAAACGCGGCTGCAACACGCCGACGGTTGAGCAGCGTACGCTCGCTCTGTCGAGCTTCCGCGCGCGTTATCGCGACCGCCTTTAAAACGCGTCATTTCTCTTTCTAGAGATTACGGCAGCGCTGAAACCAGATTCTGCGCGGCTTGAGAATTCGTCGCGGTGAAGCTGCGATCGATCACGATGCCGCGCGCCGTGGCCGCGTCGCCATAGACCAGCTTATTCCAGCTGTCGCGCGGCTCGATCCATGAGCCGTCGAGCGAAATTCCGGCGTAAAGCCCCGCGGTCTTGGCGAAGGTATACATGTCGGCATTGATCCCCACGCCGGTCGCGGCGTTGTAGCCTTTGCCCAGTTCGCCCGCGGCGACGCTGGCGTCGGCGCCGAGCGTCACGCGCCGGTCGATGACCGCGTTAAGCCCGCGCTCCGTCATGATGACGATGATGATTTCCTGTTCCTGGACGCCGGCCTGCAAGCCCCAATTGACGCCGCCGAGCGTGTAGAAGGCGGGCTGGCTCCAGCCGCCGCTGCCCGAGGCGTCGCGCGTGAGCAGGACGCCATTGCCGGTGCGCGCTCCCCAGATGAAGCTCGCGCGCAGCATGCTGGGAACGATCAGAACCCCGCGCGCGCGGTTGGTCAGGTTGAGCAAGGTCGCGTATTCGGGATTGCTGTACATCGCCTTGGCCGTGGCCGCCGCGTTGTCGATCAATTTCTCAGGCTCGTTCTGCAAGCCTTCGGGGCCGTGGCAGGCGCTCACGCCGAACGTCACGGTAAGCAGCAGCGCAATCAGGCGAATCATGTTCATAGGTCGTTCCTCCACAGACTCCCGGATATGCCGAGTGGGGGAGGATGTCAAATATGATTATCGCCGCGCCTATCTTTCTGCCCCGATATTGACGCATTCGTATATTCTATTGCGTTCGCTAGGCTCATGATCAACCGCTTCGTGCTCCAAAGGATGCCGCCATGAAAATCGATGAGATCGCCAAGACCTTATCCATGCCAGCTTTCAGCCCGAGCTACCCCGCCGGGCCTTATCACTTCAAGCAGCGCGAATATCTGATCGTTTCTTACGAGACCGATCCGGAGGCCGTGCGCGCCGCGCTGCCCGAGCCGCTGGAGCCTGCGGGCGCGGGCAATCTATGCTTCTACGAATGGATGAAGATGCCCGACAGTTCGGGCTTCGGCAGTTATGAGGAAAGCGGCAGCGGCATTCTCGCGACGTTTAAGGGCGAGCCGTGCAATTTTTCGGTGCAGATGTATCTGAACGATGAGCCGCCGATCACCGCGGGCCGCGAAATCTGGGGGTTTCCGAAAAAATGGGGCGAGCCGAAACTGCGCGTGACCAAGGACACGCTGACCGGCACCTTGCATTACGACGGCATCCCCGTCGCCATCGGCACGATGGGCTATAAGCATGTCAGCCTGGAGTCTCATCTGCCCGACGTCAAGAAGGGCCTCGAGAAGCTCAACGTCAATCTCAAGCTCATTCCCGACGTGGACGGCAAGCCGAAGATCGCGCAGCTGGTCGGCTATAATCTGGAAAATGTCGTCGTGCATGGCGCGTGGGAAGGCCCGGCATGCCTGGAGCTATTCCATCATGTGAATTGCCGCGTGGCGGGACTGCCGGTGCGCAAAATCCTCGGCGGCAGGCATCAGGTCGTCGATTTCACGCTGCCCTACGGGCGGGTTCTGCATGATTATTTGGGGTGAGATCGGAATGAGGACGCCGACGCGAACCTCGCCAATCAATCCCCAACATCGATCGACTGTCCCGCCACCAGGGCGCAGATCATGGCGATTTCGGCGACTTGCTGCAGGGTGCCGAGCATCGGGCCGTTATAGCCGCCGAACAGCTTGTTGCCGATGACGATGGCGATGGCCGCCGCCGCCGAACTGACGAGGATAGCCAGCCCGCCGGAACTGCCCATGACGGCGAATACGATGGCCGCGCCGAGGGCGAGCGCGATCAGCACGCGGTTGAGCGGCGGCTGGCCGAAATGGGCGGACACGGGATCGTGGGGCAGGGGCTTCATCCAGGCCGCGCCGATCGACATCAAGGCATGCGACCAGGCGCTGCTGGCGATCAGCGTCGCGAAAACCAGTTCGATGCTGTTCAGGCTGGAGATCGCGCCGACTCGCAGCAGGATCACGAAAACCATCGCGATGGTGCCGTAGCGGACGGAGCGTTCTTCCTTCAGCCAGCCGACGCGGCGCGTCTTGTCGCCGAGATCGCCATACTGATTGGCGAGCGAGGCCAGCTCTTCCTCATGCAGCCCGCGCGTCAGCCACATCATGCCGAGCACGGCCAACGCAGATGTCACCGTCACCGGCAGGCGCAGGATGGCGATGGCAAAGCCGTCGATGCCCGCGCCGAACGCGCCGATGAGGGCGCCGATCAGCGGAAACCACGCCATCGAGCCGCCGATTTGCATCTGATCCGGCAGGCCGCGCAAGGGCACTCTGATGCGCGTGAGGTATTTGGCGGCGATAATCAGTTCGCGCCACCAGTCGTTGCGCCATTGGCTCGCCAAGGCCCTCGGCGCGGCCGGAGCAGCGTTTTCTACGGCGGGCTTGCCCGGTTCTTGCGGTGATTCCTGATCGGTCATGGGATGGTAGGGAGGGGGCTTGCAAAAGCTTAGTTGAAAAGAGCGGGATGCTTGCCGCACCCCGCTCTTCCGGAGGAATTTATTGCTTGGATAGAATTTAGGCGGCCTTTTTCATTCTTTCCTTGATCATGACCGCTTCGATCTTCTCGGCGGCCTTGGCTTGATCGATCTTCTCCACCGCCGCGAGTTCGCGGGCGAGGCGTTCGAGAGCCGCCTGATAGATTTGGCGCTCGCTGTAGCTCTGCTCCGGCTGGTCGCTGCCGCGATGCAAATCGCGCACCACTTCGGCAATGGATACCGGATCGCCGGAGTTGATCTTGGTCTCGTATTCCTGGGCCCGGCGGCTCCACATGACGCGGCGGACTCGCGCGCGGCCCTGCAGGGTCGTGACGGCGTCCTTGATCCTGTCCTTGGAGCTCAGGCGGCGCAGACCGGCGGTCTTGGCTTTCATCACCGGAACTTTAAGCCGCATCCGGTCCTGTTCGAACATGATGGAATATAAAGTAACGCTGCTGCCCGAGACGGCGAAGCTTTCAATGCCCTCAACCCGTCCCACGCCATGAACCGGATATACTACAAAATCGCCTTTTTTGAATTCCAGCTTCTCAACCTTATCCGCCATCACGTACTCCCTTTCTCGCCCTAAACGGGCTTACTTTGGTTATCGTCAATGACCTAACCTCAGGCGTTCGATAAAAGACCGGACTATGGAATTCGCCAGAATTCCATACTGGCCCGGTTCATTTACGGAAGCTACCTTGGGCAGCCAGCTTTGGTTAATATTACCGCGCAATTGATTGAAATTTTCTTTCAAACGGTAACAATTCCAAATCTTGACCGACAATAACACGAATCAGCGTTTTTGACAAAACTTTCCATGGGTTAAAATGATTTCATAAAGCGGCTTTCGTGCCTTTATTTTGCCATCATGGTAAATATTTATGGTTAAATTAACCGCTTTTCTCACTGAAATACTTGGCGAATTTATCCGGCACGCCCTTCCATTGGTCCGCGTCTTCGGGGGCGGGCTTCTTTTTGCTGATGTTGGCCCACTGATTTGCATACTCCCGGTTGATCTCAAGCCACTTAGCTGCAACCTCGTTAGTGTCGGAGACAATGGCCTCGGCGGGACATTCAGGTTCGCATACGCCGCAATCGATGCACTCGTCCGGATGGATGACGAGCATGTTCTCGCCCTCATAGAAACAATCGACCGGGCACACTTCGACGCAGTCCATATATTTGCAGCGGATGCAGGATTCGGTAACGACATAAGGCATGGATGAGACTCCTCAAGGCGGAAATCACCATGTAATGCCTATGCTTCTTAAAGGCAAGGGGTTGGATAATCGCGATCCGCCCTCTATGATGGACTCGGTTGCAGCCGTAAGGAGACGAAGAATGGTTTCCAGCCTGGAAAAAGTGTGCGTCCAAAAAGGACTTAAGATGACCGAGCAGCGCCGGACCATCAGCCGCGTGCTGTCCGAAGCCCACGATCATCCCGATGTCGAGGAAGTCTATCGCCGCGCCGCCGCGCTCGACCCCAAGATCAGCATCGCCACGGTCTATCGCACCATGCGCCTGCTGGAAGAGGCCAGCGTCATCGAACGGCTCGATTTCGGCGATGGCCGCGCCCGCTATGAAGAATCCCGCGACGAGCACCACCATCACCTGATCGACCTAAACAGCGGCGAAGTCATCGAATTCAAGAACGACGAGTTGGAACAGCTCAAGAAGAAAATCGCCGCCGATCTCGGCTATGAATTGGTCGGCCATCGCCTTGAGCTGTATGGCGTGAAAAAAGGCGCTCGCCCGTCGCGCAAATGATGACCAAAATCGCCAAGCTTCAGGATTATCACGACGCGCTCGACATATGCGCGGGCGATTGCTGCATGAGCGCGGTGCGGCGCGCCTATGCCGAATTATGCGATACGGGAGCGGCGGATACGGCGGCGTTCGACGTGGCGCTGACGGTTTTCAAGTGGCATCACCCCGAAACCAATCTGACGGACGCGGCGACCATCGTGCGCGGCTGGGTGCGGCAGGGCGCGGAGCATTAAACTGCCTGCTATTTAAGACGCAAACATCACCTGCTGATACGGCTCGCCTTTGTGATGGCGGCTGACGCGGATGGTGATTTTCTGTTCGAGCCGCTTGAGGAACGCGAATAACCGGCCTTCGGCGAACAAGTGATATTGGCCGTTCATCAGTTTCGACACTTCGGCCTGGTCGATGTCCAGCAGCGCGGCGGCTTCGCGCTGTTTCAGTTTTCTGTCCTTGAGGATCATGCGGACGGTATGGCCGAGCTGCGCGCGCGTCATAAGCTCGTCGGCATCGTCCAGGCCAAGATCAGCGAAGACATTGCCGCTGCCGATTTCGTATTCCGGGGTTTTTTTCCTGCTCATGATTCCTTCTCCATCGTAACGGCCTGTCTGTAGCGTTGTCCGATCAAATGCACATCCTGTTTCGGGGTCGAAATCCCTGCCTTCGATTTTTTCTGGAAGGCGTGGAGAACGTATATCTGTTTGCCGATCTGCACCGCATATACCGTCCGATACGCGTTCGTATCAAATCGCACGGCAATCTCGAATATGCCGCTGCCGATTCCCTTAAAAGGCTTTGCCGTGGGTGCTTTCTGTCCTTTCTGAGCGTCGTACAATGCCGCGCCGATACTTTTCCGAACTTCCGGCGGAAAGTTTTGCACCTGCTTCTTTGAATCGCCCAGCCATGTGACCGGCCTGATGTCTTCACTCAAGCGCGAACCCCATAATATGATAAAATACTCATAAATGCAATAGTGCGATGAATTGCCAATGGCAAGCGCTATATGCATCGCACCATTGAATCTTTAACCAACCCTAACCATTTCTTAAAGAGTTCGGGCCAGATTCATGATGGAGGCTTCCCCATGAAATCAGTCGTCATTGCCGGTTATCTGCGCTCGCCTTTCTGTTTCGCGACGAAGGGCGAGTTGGCGGAAGTTCGTCCCGATGACATGGCTGCGGCGGTCGTGCGCGCGCTGGTCGAGCGCAGCAAGATCAATCCCGCGCTGATCGAGGATTTGCAGATGGGCTGCGCCTTTCCCGAAGGCGAGCAAGGGCTGAATATCGCGCGCCTCGTCGTGCTGCTTGCGGATTTGCCGCAGAGCGTGGGCGGGGCGACGGTCAACAGATTTTGCGGTTCGTCGATGCAGGGGATTCACAACGCGGCGGGCGCGATCCAGCTTGGCGCGGGCGAAGTGTTCATCTGCGCGGGCGTCGAATCCATGACGAGAATTCCGATGTCGGGATTCAATCCGATGCCGAATTTCGATCTGATGGAGCGGCTGCCCGGCGCATACATGAGCATGGGGCAGACGGCGGAGAACGTCGCGCGCAAATATCAAATCACGCGCAAGGAACAGGAAGAATTCGCGCTGACCTCGCAGCAGAAGGCGGCGGCGGCGCAAGCCGCGGGAAAACTGGCGGACGAAATCATCGCCATTACAGCCCCTGGGGGCGATGTAACGAAGGACGGCTGCATCCGCGCGGAAACGACGCTGGAAAAACTGGCTGGACTGAAGCTGGCCTTCGACGAGAACGGCACGGTCACGGCGGGAACGTCATCGCCGCTGACCGACGGCGCGGCGGCGGTTTTGGTGACGACAGAGGAATTCGCGCACACGCATAATCTGCCGATCCTGGCGCGGATCAAATCCGTCGCGGTGGCGGGCTGCGATCCCGAGATCATGGGCATCGGCCCGGTCGCGGCGACGCAGAAAGCGCTGAAGCGCGCGGGGCTGACGGCCAAGGATTTGGACATCATCGAACTCAACGAAGCTTTCGCCAGCCAGTCCATCGCCTGCATTCGCGATCTCGGCCTGGATCAAGGCAAGATCAATATCGACGGCGGCGCGATCGCCATTGGGCATCCGCTGGGGGCCACCGGCGCGCGCATCACCGGCAAGGCCGCCATGCTGCTCAAGCGCGAAGGCAAGCAATTCGCCCTCGCCACGCAATGCATTGGTGGCGGGCAGGGGATCGCGACGGTGCTGGAGGCGGTATGAGCGGCGTTCCCGAAAGAGAAGCCGATGACGACATAAAGGCGGCTTTCATGCAGCTTGTCGCCAAGAACGCCGAGGCCGCGCACGGAGCGGGCATGCCAAGCTTACTCAACGTCACGCTCAAGCAAAGCGATGCCAGCCCCTTTCTTCCTTCGGCGGAACGCGCCGCCGACATGAATTTTCCTCTTCCCTTTACCGGCGACCGTCCCGAAGTTCCGCATTTGATTGTCGAATTCGACATGAAGGATGAGAGTCAGAAGATGGAATGGCGCTTGCTCCATAAGGCTCTGTCGTCAAATCGTACGAAAGAATTAGGCGGCGTACTTCAAATTGACGGCAAGCGAACTCGATGGGTGATTCCCATGGGCCATATGCGATACGATGGCAAAGCTTCCCGGCGTCAAAGGATATTGGACGCTCATAAAACAGAAAAAGAAGGCGTTTATGAGCCGACGCTTCTGGCGACGATCAGAAGCGCGATCGAACTTCCCAAAGTGCCGGGGGGAGGATCGACGCCTTTCACGCCGGCGGCACCGCTTCCCAATTAGAATAGGCATCGCAATCATGAGTCCAATTCAAAAAATTGCCGTTCTCGGTTCCGGCGTGATGGGCAGCCAGATCGCCGCGCAGGCCGCCAATGCTGGCGTGCCGGTGCTGCTGCTCGACATCGTTCCGAAAGACGCGAAGGATCGCAACCAGCTTGCCAAGGGTGCATTGGAAAGAATGCAGAAAGCCGATCCCGCGCCTTTCATGCATGCCAAGGCGATCAAACTGGTGACGCCGGGCAATCTCGAAGACGATTTGCAAAAGCTTGCCGATGTCGATTGGATCGTCGAGGCGGTGCTGGAAAATCCGCAGGTCAAGAGCGACATCTATAAAAAGATCGATGCCGCGCGCAAGACCGGCTCCATCGTGTCGTCCAACACTTCGACGATTCCATTGCATATTCTGACTGGCGGGCAGTCGGAGCAATTCGCGCGCGATTTCCTGGTGACGCATTTTTTCAACCCGCCGCGTTACATGCGGCTTCTTGAACTTGTCGCGGGACCGAAGACGCGCCCCGATGCCGTGACCGCCGTCAGCGATTTCATCGATAAGCGCATGGGCAAGGGCATCGTGATCTGCAAGGACACGCCCGGCTTCATCGCCAACCGCATCGGCACCTTCTTCATGCAGACGGCGATCAACGCTACGCTCGATCTCGGCCTTTCGGTCGAAACGGCGGACGCCGTATGCGGCAAGCCGATGGGCGTGCCGAAGACCGGCGTTTTCGGCCTGATCGATCTCGTCGGCCTCGATTTAATGCCGCTGATCGCCAAGAGCTTCATGGAGACGTTGCCGCCGGACGACGAATACCGGAAAATCTATCGCGAGCCGGATTTGTTCAAGAAGATGATCGCCGACGGCTATACGGGCCGCAAGGGCAAGGGCGGTTTTTACCGCATCAACAAGGAAGGCGGCGGCAAGGTCAAAGAGGCCATCGACCTGAAGACCGGCGAATATCGCCCGGCGAGCAAGGAAAAGCATCCGGCGATTGAATCGGCGGGCAAGGATTTGCGCGCGCTGTGCTCTTCATCCGAAAAAGCCGGGCAATTGGCCTGGTCGGTTCTCAGCCAGACCTTAAGCTATGCCGCGAGCTTGGTGCCGCAAATCGCCGACGACGTGGTCGGCGTCGATAGCGCGATGCGCTGGGGCTATAACTGGGATTTCGGGCCGTTCGAGCTGATCGACAAGCTCGGCGCGGCATGGCTTGCCGAAAAATTGAAAGCCGAAAACAGGCCGGTGCCGGAACTGCTCAAACTGGCCGGCGACCGTTCGTTCTATAAAGTTCAGGACGGCAAACTGCACTATCTGATGCTGGCGAGCGAGTATAAGCCGGTGCCGCGCGCCGAAGGCGTATTGCTGCTCGAAGACGTGAAGCGCGCGGGCAAACCCGTGCTGAAAAACGCCTCCGCGAGTCTGTGGGATATCGGCGATGGCGTCGCCTGTTTCGAATATCACACCAAGATGAATACCATCGATCCCGATTTGCTGGGCATGCTGCACAAGAGCGTGGAGTTGTTAGGGAGCGACCGCGCGCGCTGGCGCGGCATGGTGATCTATAACGAGGGCAAGGTCTTTTCGGCGGGCGCCAATCTCGGCCTCGCCATGTTCGCCATCAATCTGGCGATGTATCAGGCTATCGATCAGCTTATCGAGCAGGGACAGGCGGCCTATCGCGCCGTAAGATTTGCGCCGTTCCCGGTCGTCGGCGCTCCCGCCAATCTGGCGCTGGGAGGCGGATGCGAGATTCTGCTGAATTGCGCGGCGGTGCAGGCGCATGCCGAGCTATATACCGGCCTCGTCGAAGTCGGCATCGGCGTCGTTCCGGGCTGGGGCGGCTGCGCGCAGATGCTGGGGCGGACTTATGCGCTCAAGAAAGGCTTCGGCGGCCCGATCCCGCCGCTGGTGCAAGCATTCGAGACCATCGGCACGGCCAAAGTGTCGAAATCGGCGGCGGAGGCCGTCGATCTTATGTATCTGCGACCGACCGACGGCATCACGATGAATCGCGACCGGCTGCTTTTCGATGCCAAGCAAAAAGCGATCGAGCTTGCGAAAGATTATAAGCCCCCTGAGGAAGAAACGTTCAAGCTGGCGGGCAAGACCGGCCGCGCCGCCGTCGCTCTCGCCATCGAGGGATTCCGCGCCGCGGGCAAGGCAACGCCGCATGACGTGGTGGTGGGCAAAAAGCTTGCCGAAGTCTTGACCGGCGGCGATTTGCCGTCGCCGCAAAGCGAGGCGGATATCCTGACACTGGAACGCAAAGCCTTTTTCGACCTCGTGCGCCATCCCGATACCCAGGCGCGGATCGAATATATGCTGGCGAACGGCAAGCCGTTGAGGAATTGAACCATGCCCAAATATCAAGCGCCGCGCGACGACATCAAATTTCTGCTGCATGAGGTGCTGGACGCCGCGCAGCTGGAAAAATTCCAGGGCTACGGCGACGCCAGTCTGGAATTGATCGACAGCGTGATCGAAGAGGCGGGCAAGGTCGCGGAGCAAGTGTTGTTTCCGCTCAACCAGTCGGGCGATGAGGAAGGCTGCCATTTCGACAATGGCGTCGTCACGACGCCGAAGGGATTCAAGGAAGCTTACACGACATTCCGCGAGGGCGGCTGGATCGGCCTATCCTGCGATCCGGCCTATGGCGGGCAAGGGCTGCCGCTACTGCTGAATTTCGTCGTCGATGAAATCGTCAGCGCGGCGAACATGTCGTTCGGCATGTATCCCGGCCTGTCGCACGGCGCGTATAACGCGATCAATATTCACGGCAGCGCGGAATTGAAACAGCAATATCTGCCGAAGCTGGTGGATGGAACCTGGTCGGGCACGATGTGCCTGACCGAGCCGCAATGCGGAACCGATCTCGGCCTGATCCGCACGCGGGCGGAGCCGGACGGAAACGGCGGTTACAAAATCATCGGCACGAAGATATTCATCTCGGCGGGCGAGCATGATTTGACCGATAACATTTTGCATCTGGTGCTGGCGAAGCTGCCCGACGCGCCCGCCGGAACCAAGGGCATTAGTTTGTTCCTGGTGCCGAAGATTTTGCCGGACGGCAAGCGCAACGGGCTGAATTGCGGGCGCATCGAGCACAAGATGGGCATCAAGGCGTCATCGACCTGCGTGATGAATTTCGAGGGCGCGACCGGCTGGCTGGTCGGCAAGCCGCATGGCGGCATGAAGGCGATGTTCACGATGATGAACGAGGCGCGGCTCGCGGTCGGCATTCAGGGGCTTGGGCTGGCCGAAGTCAGCTATCAGAATGCCGTGGTCTATGCCAAGGAGCGCCTGCAGATGCGGGCGCTGACCGGCGTAAAATTTCCGGACAAGCCTGCCGATCCGATCATCGTCCATCCCGACGTGCGGCGCAATCTTCTGACCATGAAGGCGCTGACCGAAGGCTGCCGTGCGCTGGCCTGCTGGATCGGGCTGCATCTCGATATCGAGGCGAAGCATCCCGATGCCGCGAAGCGGGCGGAGGCGGGCGAGCTCGTCGCGCTGATGACGCCGATCGTCAAATCCTTCCTGACCGATACAGGCTTCGATGTCGCCAATATCGGCATGCAGATTTACGGCGGCCATGGCTACTGCATGGATTTCGGCATGGAGCAATATGTCCGCGACGCCCGCATCACGCAGATTTATGAAGGCACCAACGGCATTCAGGCGCTCGATCTCGTCGGGCGCAAGATGCCGGATACCTACGGCAAGCTGCTGCGGCGGTTTTTCCATCCGGTCGCAGATTTTATCGAGGCCGAGAAGGGGAGCGCCGCGCTGGCGGATTTCATGCCGTCCTTTATCAGCGCCTTCGGCAAATTGCAGATGGCCTCGGTGACGGTGGCCTCGCGCGGCCTTGGCAATCCTGACGAGGCCGGGGCGGCGGCGAGCGACTATCTCAAGCTGTTCGCGTATGTCGCCGTCGGCTATATGTGGCTGAAGATGGCAAAGGTCGCGGCGGAGAAACTTCCGGCGGCGGGCGACCGCGCGGGCTTTTACGACGCCAAGCTCAAAACCGCGCGCTTCTATTTCCAGAAGATCATGCCGCAGGTCAATGCGCTCAACCTCTCCATCATGGCGGGCAGCAAGCCGGTCATGGATTTCCCGGTCGAGGGATTCGGAAACTAACCGACTACAGCGCGCAGATGGCCGCTAGCGGAACGTTGCTCGCCGGTTGGCCGTGAAGCTTGGGCACTGGTTTCTTGCTTGAGATGCTTGGCAAGGGCTTGGCCCATATTAGTCAGGACATATGATATGGTCAGTGGGCCGGAAAAAGCCACCGTTTGATCGGAGGTGCTGGGACGGGGCCAGGGCTCCACCAAGCCCTCTTGGCTAAGCTGGGCTATCCGGTTTTTCGTTTCGCCGATCGTCACGCCCAGCCTGTCCGCCACATCTCGGGGAGCAATCGGGCCGCTGCTTTGCAGCACATCCATGACGGGCTGCCATTCGCCAATCATAGGCCGCCATGTTTGGAGGTTTTCCTGAATTTTATGTTGAGAAATCTGGGTGCCCTCGACATGATCGAGATATCCCTGAACCACGCTGGTCAGCACGGTGCGAATAGCCTTCCCATCCGGCCCATGCAATGTGAGTTCCTCGGCGAGGTCCACGAACTTTTTTAAGAGCTGCAAGCTTTCTTCATCCCGATTCGCCATGGCGCTTCCGATTGAAGCGCCGATTTTGTGTATGACGGCGGGAGCTCGCATTCCCCTATCAACCAAGCCTAAATTCCGTGCCAATTCTGATGCTGAATCGTCGTTGTGGATCGGCATTGCAAATCTCCATTCGTTAAAATCACGCTTCGACTGTAGCAATCGAAACGCGCATTTGCCAAACGGAAAATGTGGCCGCAAACACAGCAGGATAAGCCGGAAAATCGCGTCCTAAAGCTTTAGCCGCGCTGCCATCTGTGCAGATTGTTCCACCATCTTTTCATGGTGGAATCGGCTATCGGCGGGGCCGACGTATCGGCGCGCGCTATGCTTTCCTGAACTTGATCGATCTCCATGCGAATGGACAAGATCGAATCCTTTTTATCCTTGTAGTGGATGTCCCGCTGCATGTTTTCCAGGGCTTTGTCGGCATGGGCCAGTGCGTAGCGGGCGGCGGCATAGTTATTCTCGATGATGAAATAGCGGGCCAGGGCGATGTTGTTGCTCGCTTTGTCGAGGGCCGTGTCATATTGCTCTCTATTGTCGACAATATTTTCCATAAGCTCAGTCAGGCGCTGCTCGGCTTCCGCATAATCGCCCTCGCCGATCGCCGCGCCGGCTGCCTGCAGATATCGCTCAGGCGCGTCGGTGGAAAAATCCAGGCGGATATTCATTGCTTCCACGTCGGCGAAATTATGGCCCGTGGGCACAAGGACGGTATTTTCAACCGTGGTGACTTCGACATAGCCTGTTTGGTTGGGTAAATAGCGGTATTGATATATGACAGGATTAGAAACAGCGGTCGGCATGTATACGCTTCGGCCCAGATTGACCTTGATGATCCGCTGGTCAGGCGGGGTGATCGCTTTGAGGCCCGCCGCGAGGGTTTGGGCCGCGGCGATGTGCGTTTGAGCCAGCGCGGGATTATCCGTGGACAGCGCCCACTGGGCGTCGCTCACGCGTTCCATGAAATAGCCCGCCGCGGTAGCGGGATTGCTGATGACGACCGTATCCGGAGGAACGGAATAGGGGGCGGGTTCCACCGGCACGATCGATATGACGGGCGTCGTTTGGGGCGCTATGACCATCCCGCGCCGTTCCGTCATGGAAGATGCGGGACTGGTGATGATGACCGCGTCGGCCGCTTGCGCCGTCGCCGCAAGACCCCATGCTCCTAGTAGCATCGCGCTCGCGAGAATAAATTTCCTGGACATGACGGGACTCCTTAAACGTTAGGCAGGAACTTTTTCTTCCATCGTACAACGCTTGTTAAGCCTGACTTCGATGCGTTTCCGCACACTCTCAAGCTCCGAGGATATCATCAGCCACGGCTTGCCCGCCGCGAAATTCCGGTAATTATCCGACGCGATCCGCCCGGCATGATCGAACGCCTCAATAGCCGATTCCAGGCAGCAAAGAACCTCCTCCGGAGAGTTTGATTCGTGAAGCTTGGGCAGGGTATTGATGGCTTGCTCTCTTTTGTCGTCATTCGCCTGATTAGCGGGCATTCTTTTCGACCTCTTTCCGCCCGTCTTTCAAGGCGTCTCCGATTTTGTCGGCAGGCGTCCGGTCTTCGAGCTGCCGAACGGCCTTGTCGCCGCCGTCGGGAAGGGCGTCGACGGCATCGCCGACCTTCTGGCTAAAGCTGCGCTGGTCGGGCGTGGTCAGCATCATGAACAGCGCGAAGCCCGCGGCGGCCACGATAGCCGCGACGACGAAAAGCCTAATCATCGAATTGGTATTTGCCATGACAGCCATTTTCAGTTCCTTTTCCGGGGTTGATGTAATTGGAAATTCAGGCCTGCAGCTCACGGAGCATCCAGGCCGCTTTGTCGTGGAAAGCCATGCGCTGGACCATGAGATCGAAAGTCACCTGGTCGTCGGCTTCCTCGGAGATCGTCAGAACTTTGCGCGCTTCGCCCGAGCAGACTTCATGGCTCTTGAGAAGATTGCCAATCATCTCTTTGGCGGAGGCCGGAAGCTTGCGATCTTCCGCAACCGAGGAAAGCGCGGCGAATTCGGTAAGCGTGCCGGGAGCGAAATATCCCAGCGCGCGAATGCGTTCCGCGATCGTGTCACCCGCCTCATGCAATTCCTGATAATGCTCTTCGAAAAGCTTATGCAGGGAAACGAAATGCGGTCCTCCGACATTCCAATGATAAAAAAGAGATTTTTGATAGAGGGCATAGGTAGAGGCCAGAAAACGCGACAGGGCGTGAGCCGCCGCTTCCCGTTTGCGGGGATCCGCCGCCGCGTTCGATGCCTGAATCTCCGGCTGGGCGGGAACCGTGCTTATAATAGATGGTTTCATGGCCCTGATCTCGCTGGTTGCGTTGTAAAAGAATAGATGAGGTGAGAGGCTAAATGAGTCGCCGTCAGGTGACTGTCCTGAACCCCGGCGATATCGTAAGCAGCGTATAAGGGGCGATGATCCCTTTAATCAGCTTTATGCCGCCTCGTCGCGTTTGGAAGTTTTGGTCCGTTCTTCTTCCGGGGCCGCCGTTTTCATGCCGCCTATTCCCTCGAGACGGCGGTATATTTTGATTAATCTTTCAAGATCGTCCGCCTGGGCTTTGGTTGCCGGATTTCCTCCTTCGCCTTCAAGCCGCTGCATTTCCTCGATCGTCAATTTAAGGCGGTCGCGTATCTTTTGAATGGCCTCCGGAGTCATAATCCATCTCCCGTGGTCGTGACTGGACAAGCTGGAAAAAACCTCCAACCCATATCAACCTATTACGAAGAAAATAAGCGCGCCATGAATGATGGTCGGCTTATTGATAAACGAACGGTAAGGGGCCTGACTCGTCCTAGCTCGCCTTGCGCAGTCCGGAGAGCTTTTGCGCGAGCATGTCGGGATGGATCGGCTTGCTCATATAGTCGTCCATGCCGGCATCCAGGCAGCGCTCGCGATCTCCGGCAAGCGCGTGCGCGGTGACGCCTATGATCGTGTGACGAAACAACTTGTCGCGCTCCAGTTGCCGGATATGGCGGGTGGTTTCATAGCCGTCGAGATCGTTCATCTGCACGTCCATGAGAATGGCTTCATAGGGTTCCATGATCGTGGCGATCTTGTCCACCGCTTGCTGGCCTGAATTGACGGCATCCACCTTATAGCCGAGATTCTCCAGCATCAGGGTCGCGACCAGGATATTCGCGGGATAATCTTCGACCAGCAGAATGCTTGGCTGGTGCGACTCGGCATCGGCGGCGGACGCCGGGTTTGCTTGAGGCGCGTTGTCTCGCGCTCCGGCCACGGTGCCCAATCTCCATGAAGCGGTGAAGGTCGATCCTTTGCCTTCCGTGCTTTCGACTTCGATGTTGCCGCCCATCATCTTGCTCAACCGCTGGCCGATAGCCAGCCCAAGACCCGATCCGCCGAAGCGGCGGGATATGCTTTGATCGGCTTGCGTAAATCTATCGAAAATATGGCCGATTTTTTTCGGGGCGATGCCAATACCGGTATCGGTGACGCGGGCGCTTACCAGGCTGGTATGATCGTCGAGCGGCGTATGATCGATGACGAGTTCCACGCTGCCCTCATCGGTGAATTTGAGCGCGTTATTGAGCAGGTTGGCTATGGTTTGCTGGAGCCGCGTGCGGTCGCCATGGAAAGACATGCCTCCCGTCCGGTTCTCGATGGCGAATTTCAGTCCCTTTTGCTCCATTTGCAGCGTGAACATCGCTTTGATCTCGCCGATGATCTCGTCGAAACTGAAGATGGATATTTCGAGCTGCAGCTGGCCTGCCTCGATGCGGCTGAAATCCAGAAGGTTGTCGATGAGCTTCAAAAGAACGTCGGCATTGGTGCGGAGAGTCTCCGCCATCTCTTTTTGTTTGGCGTCGAGTTCCGTATTGGCGAGCAAAGTAGCCAGTCCGACGACCGCGTTCATGGGGGTGCGTATTTCATGGCTCATGGTGGCGAGGAATTCGCTTTTCGCCCGGTTGGCCGATTCCGCCTTGTCTTTCGCAAGCTCAAGCTCATGCCGCTGGGCTTCGTTTTCCCGCAGCAGGCGCTCGCGGACAAAGGCGGCTTGCATGACCGCAGGCAGCAAATCGAAGTATAATTGCCCCGTATCTTTGATCGTATAATCGGCAGCGCCCTTTTCGAGCGCTCTCACGGCGACACTCTCATCACCGCTTCCCGTAAGAACGATGACAGGCGGGGGAGTTTTCCAAGACGACAATTTATCGAGAAGAGTCAGCCCGTCCATGCCCGGAAGATGATAATCGACCAGGATCATGTGGTATTCGTTCTTTTGAATCAGCTCTAGGCCTTCTTCCGCGCTGGGCGCGGTTTCGACATGAAAGCCGGCCCGGGCCAGATGTTTCTGGAGCAGGCGCGCGAGCCCGGCATCGTCTTCAATGTAAAGAACATTCTGCAGTTTGTCGTTTCCGTCAGGCATCTCGTTTTCCTATCATATGTGCAATCGTATTCGACCGAAGGGGTGATGTAAACATCACCGTATCATGACGCCTGGCGGAGACGCTCTTCCTTGGCCGCGGGGATGGTGAAATGAAACGTGCTGCCTTCGTTGAGAACGGAATCGAACCAAATTCTGCCTCCTAGCCTGCGCAAGATGGCTTTGACGTAAGCCATGCCCATGCCGGCGCCGCGCACGCCGGTCGTGTTGCCGGCGCGGCGGAAAATATCGAAGACTTTCTGCTTGTCCTGCGCGGCAATGCCGCGTCCGTTATCCTCGACGCTGAAGATGGTTTCCCAGGGCAATTGGCGCGCCCTGATTTTGACGACGCTCTTGCGGTTGGGCATGGCGTATTTGATGGCGTTGTCGAGGATATTGGCCAGAATTTGCTCGAATGCCGCCGCATCGGTGAGAACGGTAGGGAGCCGTTCGCATATGATTTCGACGTTCCGGTGCCGGATTTCATAAGATTGATTCTCGATGCAGCGGTTGACGACGATCTGGCAGTCGACTTGTCCGCGCTCATATTCGCGCTGGTCGATCCGCGCCAAATCAAGAATGTTGTTGGTCAGCCGGTCCATCCGTTCCACGCTGGTATGAATGAAATCGATAGCCTCCGGAATGTCGTCTTTAAAGGCATGATGCAGCTTGCCGGCTTCTTCTTCAGTGGGCTGGGCTTTCGCGATCATTTTATCCAGAAGAGGCGTGATTTCCAAAAGCGACCGTTCTATTTCGCTGGTGAATCCGCGAAGGTTGACCAAAGGCGTGCGCAAATCGTGAGAAATGACATAGACGACCCCCGACATATCGTCGTCGAACTGTTCCGAATTCTCGTTGCGCGTTTTCTGGTCGGTGATGTCGGTATGGGTGCCGACCATGCGCTCCATGACGCCGCGCTCGTCCCATATGCCGACTCCGCGCGCGAGTATCCAGCGCCAGCTTCCATCCTTGTGCCTTAAGCGAAACGTGGAAACGTAGGAGGGAATTTCATGGCGCACGAATTGGCCTATCGCCCTTAAGGCGTTCTCGCGGTCGTCCGGATGCAGCAAGGCGATCACCAGTTCCAGGCTGTCCGGAAGCTCGGAAGCGTCGTAGCCCAGCAAATCATGGTAACTCGGCGAGAACGACATCTTGCCGGTTTGAGGGGAGTAGTCATAGATGCCGTCCTTGATGCCATCAAGAATAAGGCGGTAGGTTTCCTTGGAATCGGCGAGGGAGTCATGGGATTTCCGGTTCGCCGCGATCAGGCCGATGATCGTAAGATAAGTAAGAAAAATACTGCCCAGCGTCAGGGCGGTGCCTATGATAAGGGCGATCGAATATTGCCGGTCGGCTTCAACGGTCGGTTGCCGGTATTCCCGCAGAAGCGTTTCTTCGGGAGCGGTGAGATTTTCCAAGGCCGCGCGGAAATCGTCCATGACTTCCTTGCTTCGGTGCAGGATTTCAGGCGTCGAGCGGGCGTCTCCGGATGCTTTAAGACGCTCGATTCGCGCATCGATGTCCGCGATCACTAGGGCGGCGTCCGCGCTTACCCTGTCGAAATTTTGCGCGCGTGCCGGATTGGCGGCGGCCAGAACCTTGAGGCTCTCGACATGTTTGGTCAAAGCCGCGCGGTCATTGGCGTATGATTCCAGAAATTCTCCCGATCCGCTCAGCGCGTAGCTGCGCTCGTCGGCTTGCATGTTCAAAGACGTCGAATCGGCCGCTCTAGCCAGGCGAACCATTTCGTAAGCGTCGATCATGCGGCGCTGGGTCGCGCGGCTTTGGTTGGCATGCAGATAGAGCGCATAGGTAAAAGCGGACAGCAGCAGGGGAGAGATCAAAAAGATGACGATAAGCGGGCGATGGCCGGAAAGATCGAAGCGGCGCATGTGATGGCCTATATCCAGTGTTTGATCGCGTGTGTCCGCGTAACAATTTATTCAATGGTGTTTATTGGTATGGGCGCTCTGATAATTCAATCGATCGGTTATCAAAAAAGATATCCGCCCAGCGAATACGATGGTCATATTTTTCATATAAAAATTCTATAAACATTGGGGGGCAAATCATTAATTCGCCATGGGGCCTTCGAATTATGCATAGAAAAATCCGCCGGGCATGACCCGGCGGATTGATAGCTAAGAACGGAATAACTCTATCAGTCGTTATTCACTTTTTCTTTATCTTTTTTTTCTTCGACGATCTTGCCATCGACTTTTTTAACGTGGCTGGCTTCGACCGAACCATTTTTCGTGGCAGTCGAATCTTCAGTTTCGATGGTGGTCTTGTTCAGGAGGCCCGGGGGATCCTTGGTAATGGTGCTTTTAACTTTGGTTTCTCCGCCCTCACTTCCGATGGTGACATCTTTCGTGGTTTCCTTGTTGATCGTCGTTCCACCGGCGTCAGTCGTTTCTTCCTTGGCTTTGGTGCTGTAACCGCCGTTGTCATGAGTTTTAACGGTAGTTTCGGCCTTATAGCTTTCCTTTTCTTCAGCGGCTTGAGCCGGAATCGGCAGGGTAGTCAAAGCTACACCAAGAATGACTAGGGCGAGCGGAGAAGACATGGATTGTTTCATAGGATTTCCTTTTCTCAGTTGAAGTTATGATGTGGAGGGATAGAACTTGAATGACAGGTTTTATTTCCAGACCGGCTTGCCGAGATCGATCTGGCTCTTGTCGGTCAAACCGCCGGCTGCCGCGCCAGCGGCACCGCCTATAGCGGCTCCAATCGCGGGACTGCCCGCGAGCGCGCCGCCTATGGCCCCCGCGCCCGCGCCTATCGCGCCTCCCGACAAAGCGCGCTCGCCGGGCCTATCGCCGCAGGCCGAAAGCATGATGAGGGAGATAAGGGATAAGCAACAGGCTACGTGCAATGCGCGCATGATGTAAACACTCCGTTTGTTGACAGGAGTTGCAGACTAAAAACGCGCGTATTATTTTTATATAGGGATGGTGCCGGGATTTATAAGGCAGCGATGAGACAAACTGGAGTTAGCTTGTTTTTATCGGCGGCAACTTCTCAAGGAAGAGAAGCTTGCCGCCGATTTCGTTTCGCTTAGGCCGCCGAAGACTGCGGAATCGGATCCTCGAATGTTTCCATGCGATAGCCGATGCCGGGTTCGGTGATAATGAGGCGAGGGGAGCCTGAACTCTCTTCGATTTTTTCCCGAACCTGTCCGACATACACGCGGAGATACTGGGTATCCTCGCCGTGGGCCGGACCCCACACTTCTTTCAAGATCTGCTTATGCGTCAGCATCTTGCCGCGATTGATGAGGAAATAACGCAGCAGATCATATTCCCTGGGCGTGAACGGAATTTTTTCGCCATTGACGAAAATCTCGTGCCGCACCAAATCCATGCGCACCGGTCCGTTGATAAGTTCCGGCTCGCCGGCGGCGCGCACGGCGGTCTTGCGAAGATTGGCGTTGATGCGGGCGAGGAGCACGCTCGGATTGAACGGCTTCACCACATAATCGTCCGCGCCGAGATTCAGCGCGGCGGCGATCTCATCGTCCGCCGACCGAACGGACAGGATGATGATCGGAACCTGCGACCATTGACGGATGGAGGCGACGACTTCCTTGCCGTCGATATCGGGCAGGCCGAGATCGAGCAGCACCAGGTTCGGCTTGATGGACGCCACCATGCGCATTCCTTGTCTTCCGGAATCGCTTTCTTCTATCTTGAAATCCGAGGCGTCGAGGAAAATGTTCAGCATTTTCCGGATCTGCGGTTCGTCATCAATGACGAGAAGGGTGTTTTTCTTTTCTGGCATAGGTATCCCCAAATTAAAGTTTGCTCGTTAAAGTTAGTATAGCAGGAGAAAGGCTTGCGGCGGAACTTATTATACGAATCGCCCTCATCTTTAAGAGCGGCTCACTAGTTTGGCCGCCGCGCTTATAAAGAAAACATCATCTAACTCCAGGGGGTTATAAGAAAGATATAAATTAATATTAAAAGCGCATGGCCACGTTAAGAGATCCGTATTGAGACAATCCCGTTTGGCCATGGAATTCGGGCGTCATGACGACATGCGTATAAGACAGGCGCGCATTGCCGTAAGTGAGGGCGAATCCAGCCTGCAAGTCGCCGACGAAGACATTCTTGTCCACATGAGGGCTATCCCGGAACGTATTGCCATCGAGGAAAATATCGCGCGCGACGGCGTGGGCCTGAAAGCCTGCGAACAGGTAGCCGCCGAACGTTTTGGTCGGAATAAAGAAGTCCGACCCCGGCAGGCTTGGGCGGATGAGCGGCGGCCCGTAATCCGCGGGAAGATCATAGCCGAGGCGGAACGTCATCCCTGCCGCGCCGCTGGTGTTGATATTGCCGAGATTGACCGTTGCGTTCGGCGTGACGTCCATGCCGGTTCCGAAAGGCGAGAATTGATACAGGCTGCGCCATTTGCGCTGATAGGTGAGGATCGCGCCCGGCTCATTATGCAATTGCGAGTCCCATCCTTTCGGATCGCGCGAGCCGGTAATATTCTTATGGACGAATTTCTGGGTTTGCTCGGCGTACGACCAGGGACCGACGACGCCCAAAGTGAGAACGAGATTGTCCAGCCTCCGGCCGTTGTCCGAGACGATGCCGAAAGAGCCGTATAGCCATCCCGCATAAGGACGGTCATCAGGGCTTGGATTGGGATTGTTGAGGTCTTCGGGCGTATACATGCTTTGCCCGACGGCAATGGCGACGCGCTTCTGGCTATCTTTGTCTGCCATGGTCAAATTATTCGCGATCCAATGAGCAAATTGCGGCGTGTCTTTTTCCGAGGACAGCCACCCCACGCGGGCGCCGTTGGTATAGCCGCGGTCGGTGCGGGCGATGATATCGTTTTCCCAGATAAGGCTGAAAATACCTTTTTCGTCGGGATTTCTTCCCAGATCGGGTGTGATCGGCGGGGGTGCGTTAGGTTCGGGAAAATGAAGATCGGGAATGAATTGCCAGGGATCAACGGCTGGAAGATTCTCATCCGCAGCGGCATGAGCGGGCATGGACAAAAAGGACAGAAGGACCGCCAACAGGGGGGCAATATATAGTTTCATTTGTTATTTGCTTTCAGTGTGAACGCGGCGGGTAAGTAATCCCTGGATAAAGGCGTCGGCAACCGCGATGGCGCCATGGCCTATATCATTGGAGGGGAGAAGAGAGGGGCGCCGCATGATCCGGCTTGGCATTTCGGAAAGGCGGCGAGCTTGCTGTATGGCTACGACGACAAGAATCGCCGTGATCAAAGCGGCGCTCAGTCCCGTGATCGCCATGGCGGACGCTTGGGGCATGTCATAGTAAAGCAGCGCGCTGTATCCGGCATAAAGAGCGCCGACCAGCAATACGCCGACCAGCAGGCCGGATATCACGATCAAGGCGATGACGATCGCCAGTTTGGCGAGGAGTTCCTGGACTAATTTGGGATCGACGGAAGATCCTGGAAGGTCGATCAGCCCAGCGAGTTTTCCCAAGCCTGAAAGAATGGCCATTTTCATATCGATTCCCCTAAATAATAGAATTCCGGAAGGCGACGGCGCCGCCTTCCGGAATGACGTATCGAATATTATTTACCGCGAACAAGCGCCCCGACGACAAAGCCCATGAACAGGGCGACGAGGGTGGCCTGGAAAGGATTGTGTTCGATGCGGGTGCGCACTTCCTTAGTTATGTGCTGCACCTCATCGGCGGCATGCTCGACTCCCTCGGAGGTGGAGTCGATAGCCCGGCGTACCTTTTGCCCCGCCTGATTGGCGGCTCTGCTGAGATCGTCCTTCACCTGGGTGTAGGTATCAGCGGCTTGGCCGGAGGCTTCGTTAACGGCCCTTTTGGCCTCAGTGGCTTCTGGAGCTCGTGATGCAAACATGACGTTTTCCTTTCTAGGGTTGGTGGTTCGGTAGTTAACGGGCTGCTTGCGGCCAGGATTCGGGGATGTATTCAATTTCCACTTCGACCTTCCGGTCCGGCTGCAAGCACGCGATTAGTTTCTTCCTCGACAGTTTATCCGGGCACTTGGTGGCCGGGGCCGATTCGCCTAGCCAGCGCGTCTTCGCGACCTGGCTTTTCACGAAGCCCTGGGCAACGAGATAATCGCTGACCGCTTTGGCGCGTTTCTGCGAAAGCTTGTCATTGTATTTCGCGTTGCCGATCCGGTCGGCGTAACCGACGATCTTGGCGCTCTGTACCTGATCGTCCGATTTCAGGATGGACGCCAAGGTGTCGAGTTTGCCGCGCGCATCGGGCCGCAGAGCCGCTTTGTCGAAGTCGAAATAGACGGTGCGCTCATCGATGCCGAGGGTTTTGGCGCGGCGTATTTTCTTGGCCGTCGCGGAACCGCAGGCGTCGCCCGACGCAAGCCACTGGGTTCGCAGGCATGATCCCGTCAGCGCGGTATGGATGACGCTGCCTTGGCTGTCGAGCACGACATCCTCATAGTTGGTCTCGTTCGCATGGGCGGCAGGTATGATCGCCATGGTTGCCAACAGCAGGCACGAAAGCACCTTCTTCATATTCTTCATAAGACTTCTCCCGTATAGAGTTGTGAGTAATCAATGATTGGCAGAAGCCGGTCGAATGTCGAGCTTTAATAAAAGACGACTGGGGCAGGTAAGAGGAATTCAGGTTGGTGCCGCCGGAATGAGGGGAGTCATTGACGGCGGCACCGGAACAAAGAATGAAGGCTCAACCATAAGTTTTCGATTTGTTTACGGCTGCAAATGCTATTTTTTCCATAGAAAACTAATCTATATCGTTGAATTTGCTTGATAAGAACAAATATAGAACATTTGTTTCGATTTTGCTATATAGAGAATATGAAACAAGAAACCACGAAACCGGGCGTGCATGGGCGCGGCGCGCTGGAAAATCCCGCGGGGCGATTCGAAAAGCTCGCCACTATTGAAGAACGCGACGATGATTTCCACGATCCCGAAGACGAATCGGGCAAACGCCTGCCGACCACGGTTTTCCGCGATGCGTCGCGCAGCGTGATCTCGACCAATGACAGTCCCGATATCGGCATGGAGGCCTCGGTCAATCCCTATCGCGGCTGCGAGCATGGCTGCATCTATTGTTACGCGCGCCCGACCCATGAATATTTCGGGCTTTCGGCGGGACTGGATTTCGAGACGAAAATTTTCGCGAAGACCGACGCTCCGGAATTGCTACGCGCCAAACTCGCCTCCAAATCCTGGGAACCCAAAGTCATAACCTTCAGCGGCGTGACCGATTGCTATCAGCCTATCGAGCGCAAGATGAAGATTACGCGCGGCTGCATGCAAGTTCTGGCCGCGTTTCGCAATCCGGCCGTCGTCATCACCAAGAATTATCTTGTCACGCGCGATATCGATATCTTCAAGGAGATGGCCGCCGTGCAGGCCATTGCCGTCAATCTGTCGATCACGACGCTCGATCCGAAACTGGCGCGCGCCATGGAGCCGCGCGCCTCGCGTCCCGCCTTGCGGCTGCGGGCGGTGGAAGAATTGGCGAAGGCGGGCATTCCGGTCAGCGTGATGGTCGCGCCGATCGTACCGGGACTTACCGAGCATGAAATCCCGGCGATTTTAGAGGCGGTGGCGAATGCGGGAGCGCGCACGGCGCATTATACCGTCATGAGCCTCCCTTACGGCGTGAAGGATTTGTTTCAAACCTGGATCGCCGAGCATTATCCCGACCGCGCCAAGAAAGTTCTGAACCGGATTCGGGAAATACGCGGCGGCAAGCTTAACGATCCGCGCTTCGGCAGCCGCATGAAAGGCGAGGGGGTTCACGCCGACCAGGTCGCGCAAATCTTCGCGCATTATAAAAAGCGGTATGGGCTGGACCGGCGCTATACCGCGCTATCGACGGCGGCATTCCGGTGCGGCGGGAATGACGGGCAGGGGGAGTTGTTTTAGACGATATGGTCAAATCATCCGTCGCAGGCTACGCTTTAGTCGATGTTGACGAATCAAACTCCCGCCGTTTCTTTCGTCCTTCCGTGCCTCAATGAGGCGCGGACGGTCGTGCGCTGCGTTGAAATGGCCAAGGAATTTCTGCGGGCTTCCGGTTATGACGGAGAGGTCATCGTGGCGGATAACGGCAGCACCGACGGCTCGCAGGTGCTGGCGGAAGCCGCCGGGGCGCGCGTCGTGCCTGTCGATGCGCGCGGCTATGGCGCGGCCTTGGCGGGCGGGATCGCGGCGGCGCGTGGCGAATATGTGGTCATGGGCGATTCCGATGCCAGCTATGATTTCCGCGAGGCCGGGAAACTGATCGATACGCTGCGCGCGGGCAGCGATGTCGTCATCGGCAATCGCTTCGAGGGCGGCATCGCGCCGGGAGCCATGCCGTTTCTGCATCGGTGGCTCGGCAATCCGGTGCTGAGTTTCATCGGACGCTTGTTCTTCAATATCAAGGTCGGCGATTTTCATTGCGGCCTGCGCGGCTTCCGGCGGCAGGCGATTGCCGATCTTGATCTGCGCACCACCGGTATGGAGTATGCCAGCGAAATGATCGTCCGCGCCGCGCTCGCCGGGCTTAAAATAGGCGAGGCGCCCGTCACGCTCTCCAAGGACGGGCGCGATCATCCGCCGCATTTGCAGACCTGGCGCGACGGTTGGAGGCATCTGCGCTTTTTGCTGCTCTACAGCCCGCGCTGGCTTTATCTGTATCCGGGAATTTTCATGATCCTGTTCGGCCTGTTCGTCGCGGCACTGCTGCTGCCGGGGCCGTTCATGGTCGCGCCGGGAGTCGGGCTTGACGTTCATACCTTGCTCGTCGGCGCGCTCGCGCTTCTCGTCGGCGTGCAGAGCATCACTTTTGCGCTGCTTGCCCGCCAGTACGCGGTGAAGCAGGGCATGCTGCCTCCCAACTCGGCTTATGAGAGATGGTTCGCCTTGCTCAGCGTCGAGCGCTTGTTACTGCTGGCGCTGGTGATCCTGGTTATCGGCGGCGGCGGCGTTTTATGGGCGGCCCGGATTTGGTCGGCGGCGGATTTCGGCGCGCTCGATTACCGCGACGTCATGCGCATCATGATCGCGTCGGCGACATGCATCGTCGGCGGCCTCCAGCTGGGCTTCGCGGCGTTCATGCTCGGCATCATGGATATCAGGCATCGCCGGATAGATGACAGATGACCGGCGTGTGATCCGAAGCTTTGTCCCAGCCGCGCGGCGCGCGGTCGATATGGCAACCCTGAAGGCGATCCGCCGCTTCCGGCGACAACAGGAAATGATCGATCCTGATGCCGAGATCGTTCTGCCATGCGCCTTGCTGGTAATCCCAGAAGCTGTAGGCATGAGGCTCGTCGGGATGCAGGGCGCGAAAAGCGTCGGTCAGGCCGAGATGCTTCAGCCGCCGCCATGCGGCGCGGCTTTCAGGCCGGTATAGCGCGTCGCCCTCCCATCTCGCGGGATCATAGACGTCGAGGGCTGTCGGAATGACGTTGAAATCGCCGCCCAGGATGACCGGGCGCTCGGTCGCCAGCAATTCCCTGGCGCGGGCTTCCAGCCGTTCCAGCCATTTCAGCTTATAGGGAAATTTCTCGCTTTCGACCGGATTGCCGTTTGGGAGATAGATCGAGGCGACGATGAAATCGCCGCTTTGCGCTTCGAGATAGCGCGCATGGATGTCGCCATCGTCGCCGGGCAGGCGGTCGAGCGTCAGCTGAACGTCATGCCGGCTCAAGATCGCCACGCCGTTATAGGACTTCTGTCCCGATACATGAGCTTGATAGCCGAGCGCCTCGATCTCCATGCGCGGAAAACTTTCCGTTTCGCATTTCAATTCCTGCAGCAGCAGAATGTCGGGCTGCGCCTCTTTCACCCATTGGGCGATGTGAGGCATGCGCATTCTGATCGAATTGACGTTCCAGGTGGCGATGCGCATGAGGGGTTAGGAATGAGAGTGAGGTTTATCTGTTCGTAGGAAGGATAAAACAATTAAACCAATCATAGAACACCATATTACAATATTATAACTTTCCGCCGGGATGCCAAATATGTCCCAGGACATATCCCGGCATAGGGATACCATTGCATAGGATGACGCCGGGGCATTGGATGTCTCAAGATATTCAAATAGCCCCGATGTTTTGAGAAGCATGGGGATCAAGATAATCGGGTATCCCCATCTTAGAAATAACACCGAGCGTCTATATCGATTTGGAACAACAAGGATAATGACACTCGTTGCTAATAGCACCAAATATACAAGACGTTGAATTTTGCACGACCCGCAGCTTGCGCGTATGCCGTAAAAATTCTCCGCGATGTAGGCTGCGCTGAGGGCTATACCACTTAAAACAGCAATTATTCCCGCGACGCCTTTTGGAGAAAGCAAATCGTTCGGGGTAATGGCAATCCGCACGGGCCTTATTCCGATATGCTGAACGACTTGCCGCAGCCGCAGCGGGCATCCATGCCGGGAATTTTATCGATAACGAAACCTTCCTTGCCGATCTGGTCGACGTAATCCACCGTCGCGCCGGAGATAAGACTCAGCGACATCGGATCGATCAGAAGCTCCGCGCCCGCGGGCCCGAAGCGCGCGTCGTCGGTTTGCGGCTCCCCTTCGGCAAAAGCGATATCGAAGCCGGAGCAGCCGCCGGGATTGATGGCAAGGCGCACCTGCTTGCCGTGGCGCGCCACGAACGCCGCGAGCTGCTGCGCCGCTGTGCCGGTAACCGTCAAGGAACCGGACTGATGGGAATGCGTTTCGATCATGCGCCCATTATAGCGCATATTTTTCTATTTGTCAGTCCGGATGTACGAAGCAAAGGAGATGCTTGGGCGTGTCGCAGGATGCTCTTTCCCATGACCATCGGTTTGAGCTCATCCCGACGGGATCGCCTGTCATGCCATAATAGTCGCTATCGTCGGATGTCCAGGGGGCGCTCACCCCCCAGATGCCGCATCCATTGACTTCGCCGTTGCCATTGCCCATATCCAGATTACCCCAGAACATGTCGCCGCCGTATTGAGAGTCGCCATTCCGTCCCGTCCAATATTGCGCGGGCAGGCCGAAATGATCTCCCGTCGTCCAGCTCAGATTATCCAATGGCGCATCGCCATCTCCGTTCGCGCTGAAGGTCGCGCCGCCCGCCGTCGCCGAGCCGGAACGCGCGAACGTATAAGTGGTATCGGGAACCGGCCACGAGCAGTCGCCGTCGCATAGAAATGCTTCGACGTGGGAACTGTCGAGCAATCCGCGGCCGTTGGCATCGGATTTGTTCAACCAGGTGTTGGCGGTCAGGTCGGCAAGGCATTTGGCGTCCGCGCCTGCTCGCTCTCCCAGATTTCCGGTCCAGGTGCCGCTGGTCATGACAAAATAGCCGGTGCCGGCCGCCGGAGGAGCCGGATTGCCGTCCTCCGCTCCCGGATGCACGAGGCAGGCGAGATGCTCGGGCGTGGCGCAGCCGACGCGGCCATATTGCCACCGGGATGGGCCTGCGGTAAGCGCGTCGCCGATGAAGCCGCCATCCTCGTTGTCGTCGGATATCCAGGGGATAACTCCGGTATGGCCACAGGTATTGACCCACGCGTTGCCGCAGCAACCTTCCTGAGACCAGTCGGTCCATAGCGTCGGCAAGCCGCCCTCCCAATCAAGGGGATGCCCGCGCGCCGACCAGTATTCCGCCGGATAACCGAAGCGATCCGCCGTCGACCAGGGGATTTCGTCGCCCGGCCCCTGGCCGAATTCATCGGCAAGGAACGTCGCGCCGCCTGCCGTTGTCGAGCCGGAGCGGGCGAAAGTGTATGCGGCTTCAGGTTGCGACATCGCGCAATAGTCCCCGTTGCATATGAATGCCCGGACATGATCGGCGTTAAGCAATCCCCGGCTTACGGCGTCGGATTTGTTTAGCCAGTCATTGCCGGTCAAATCGGCGAGGCATTTCGCATCCGCGCCGTCCGATCCGGCAATACCGTTCAGATTGCCGGTCCATGTGTCGTGGCTCAGGACGAAGTAGCCGGTGTCGGCGGGCGGCGGCGAAGAATCGCCGTCCGAAAGGGAGGGATGGACGAAACACAGTAAATGTTCCGGCGTGTCGCAAGTGGCGTAGAATCGGCCCCACCGGGTTTCCTGTGTATGGTTCGGATCGCCGATCCTGCCGGTGTCGCCAGGGTCGTCGCTCGCGAAAACATAGCCGCAGGTTTGGCTATCTCCGTTGTTGGCGCCGATATCGACGGAATATTCGAACCATATTTCCGATGAGTACCAGCCTTCCCATGGAAGAGGGTGCTGTCGTCCGGTCCAATATTGCGCCGCCGAATAGAAATAATTCACGCCGGCCCAGTTTTCATTGTTCTGCGGCCCTTCACCCCACGCATTCGCAGTGAAATTCGCGCCGCCCGCCGTCGTCGAGCCGGAACGGGCGAAGGTGTAGGGGGTGCTCGCGACGGCCATTGCGCAGCCAAAGCCGTTACATAGGAACGCCCGGACATGATCGGCATTGAGCAGTCCCCGGCTGACGGCGTCGGACTTGTTCAGCCAATTGTTATCAGTAAGATCGGTAAGGCATACGGCGTCGCCGCCGTCCGAACCATAAATGCTTCCCAGATTTCCGGTATAACCGTTTTTCGTCATCACGAAATAGCCGCTTCCTGCCGGAGGGGTCGTAGGATCGCCTACGCTGCCCTTGGCGAGGATTTTTTTCCAGACCGAGCCGTCGCACATCTCGATCGTGGCGTCGGCGTCGTTCCATTGGATGCGCCCCTTATTGTCGGCATCGCAAGTCGTGGGAGCTTCGCCGACCACGACGGTCTGCGGCGCCCATTTTCGCGTGCCGCCGGTGGTGGTGCATTTGAAAAAGCCGTCGGGGTTGGATTGCGTCTGCCCCGCCACCCTGTCGACGCAGCTCGTCCATGGTCCTGCCGTCGCGTCGCCCGCGTGGGCTGGAGAAGGAAACATGAGAAACATGATGGCAAGAAATAGAGCGGTCTTTTCGATCATATAAGTCTTCCCATCTGCGCTACCTCATTCATCCGTATGAACGAAGCATACGAGCCGTTTAGTGTTATCACATCCGACCATTTCCCCCCCATCAAGGGAAGTCCACCGAAGATGGTTTGTCTGGGCCGTATCGCCATAGATGCCGCTATAAAATTCCTCGTCTGTCCAATTGCTGCAATTGTCAAAGCCGTTGTTCCATTGATGAGAATCCACCCAGAATTCCTCGGGGCTGCCATAGTTAAACCGTCCCGACCAATATGTCGCTGTCGAATCGAAATGAGTCGCGTTCGACCAATCGTCGCTGTCGCCCGGCCCCGATCCCCATCCATCCACTATGAACGTCGCGCCGCCGGCCGTCGCCGAGCCGGAGCGGGCGAAAGTGTATGTGCCGTAAGGCAGCGCCATCGCGCACTGATCCGAGCCGCATAAGAAGGCGCGAACATGGTCGGCGTTAAGCAGGCCCCGGCTCACGGCATCGGATTTATTCAGCCAGGTATTGGCGGTCAGATCGGAAAGGCATTTGTCATCCGCGCCTTCGACATTGCCCAGATCGCCTGTCCATGAAGCGCTGGTCAAGACGAAATAGCCCATGCCTTCGGGCGGCACGGCGGCGTCGCTGCCGCCGCTGGCGACGATCTTTTTCCAGTCCGAACCGTCGCACATTTTGATGGTGCTTTCCGTCGCGTCCCATCGCAAGCGGCCCTTATTGTTGGCATCGCAGGTTGTGGGAGTCTCGCCGATAACGATAGTCTGCGGCGCCCATTCTTGCGTGCTGCCGGTCGAGGTGCACATGAAAAATCCGTCTGGGGTGCTTTGTACATTTCCCAGCGCCCTGTCTTCACAGCTTGTCCACGGCCCCGCCGTCGCATCGCCAGCGTGAACCGCCGGCGCGGCGAGCAATAATGTGGCGAGAAGCAGAGCGAGGGCAAATTTGTTCATATAGGCCATTACCCCGGATGGACGAAACAGATGAGATGCTTGAGCGTCGTGCAATTGGCCCCGCCGACGTTCCAGCGGCTTTCGTTGGTAGCGGTGGAATTCCCCCAGTTGCCGTCGGTGCCGCTGTCCCAATCGACGGTCCAATTCCTGCAATGGCTGAATCCGGCATTCCAGTTGAACCATTCAAACCATACTTCGCTCGTATAGTATGTTTCAAATGGACCGGGATGTTGTCGCCCGGTCCAGTAGGGCGCGGCCATGCCGAAATAATTTACGCCTGCCCAGGTTTCGTTGCTTCCCGGCCCCATGCCTTCAATGTTCGCGGTGAATGTCGCGCCGCCCGCCGTCGCCGAGCCGGAGCGGGCAAAAGCGTAAGTCGCAAGCGGCAATGCCATCGCGCAACCGTCGCCGTCGCACAAGAACGCTTTTATATGATCGACATTGAGCATTTCGCGGCTATCGGCATCGGACTTGCCCAGCCAATCATTGGCCGTCAGGTCGGCGAGGCATTTCGCGTTCGCGCCGGAAATGCCGCCCATCTCTCCGTTCCATGTGTCATGCGACAGCACGAAATAGCCGACGCCCTCCGGTGGAATTGATTGTTGCGCGCCGGCGGGGATGATCCACTTCCACGAACCATTCTGACACATCAAAAGGGTGCTGTATTCGTTGTTCCAGCCCAGGCGGCCGGTATTGTCCTGATTGCAAGTCGCCGGCGTCTCGCCGATCACGATGGTCTGTGGCGCCCATTTCCGGGTGCCGCCTGTCGTCGTGCATGCAAAGAATCCGTCGGGGTTGGATTGCGTCTGCCCCGCTGCTTTGTCGGTGCAGCTTGTCCACGGCCCCGCCGTCGCGTCGCCCGCGTGTACCGGCGCGGTGAAGAGCAGCGTCATGAGAAATAGAGCGGTCTTGAAATAAGGTGTCATGCCGATCCCATACTGCCGCTTATAATCGGAATAGTTGAATTATAGCCCATCGGCCATGAAAACGCTCTAAAAATAACTCTCCGAAACGGTGCAAACCGTGTCCTTGCCGTCGGTTATGATCATGCGCAGGCCCGTCGTCTGCGGCAAAATCTGTTCGGCATAGAACAGCGCCGTCGTATTTTTATCATTGAGGAATGCCTGATCTTCCGCCGGAGCGGCGGCCAGCAACTGCGTTGCGTGCGCCGCCGATTGAGCAAGGCATAGACCGCCCAGCACGATTCCAGCGAGCCGAAGGTAATGAGCCGCGCCCGCCGCGGCGGCGAGCCTGTCATTGACCAGGTAATCGACCATGGCCTGCGTCGCGCTTTCGAGATCGGTGCGCGCGAAGGCCAGCTGTTCCCGTATCTTGCGGGTACGGTCAGTGCCCAGACGTCCTAATTCAGATTCCAGCTTTTTGATCTCGGTGCATATCCTGAACATGGCCATGCCCTGGTCGGAGGCCAGTTTGCGAAACACTAAATCCTGCGCTTGAATGCCGTTGGTTCCTTCGTAGATGGCAAGAACCCGTGCGTCCCGGTAATGCTGGGCTATGCCCGCTTCCTCGATATAGCCCATGCCGCCGCAGACTTGAATGGCGAGGCTGGTGACCTCGTTGCTCATATCCGTCAGCCATGCCTTGAGGATCGGCGTGAATAAATCCAGCTGTATGGCCGCTAATCTATCATCCTCGTTCTTCCGCGTCCGATCGGCCATATGGCCGGCCAGAACGAAAAAGGCGCGGCCAGCCTCGATCTGGGAGCGCATGGTCATGAGCATGCGCTTCACGTCGGGATGCGCGATGATCGGAACCGGAGGGCTGTTCTTTTTCAGGCGCATGTCATGCCCCTGAACGCGGGTTTGAGCATAATTCCGCGCGTCCTGATAGGCGCGCTCGGCCAACGCCAGCCCCTGGATGCCGACGCCGATGCGGGCGTTATTCATCATGGTGAACATCGCCGCCATGCCGCCATGCTGCTGGCCGATGAGATAGCCAATTGCGCCGCCATTGTCGCCATACGCCATGACGCAGGTCGGGCTGGCATGCTGGCCGAGCTTGTGTTCGATGGATACGACGCGCACATCGTTGGCCTTGCCGAGCGTGCCGTCCGACTTGACCAGCATTTTCGGCACCAGGAACAGCGATAAACCCTTGGTGCCCGGAGGCGCGTCGGGGAGGCGGGCGAGGACGAAGTGCAAAATATTTTCGGCCATGTCGTGGTCGCCATAGCTGATGAAGATTTTCTGCCCCACGATGCTGAAATAACCGTCTTGCGGCTTCGCGGTCGTGCGAATGGCGGCGACATCGGACCCGGCCTGCGGCTCGGTGATGTTCATCGTGCCGGTCCATGCGCCGCTGACCAGTTTCGGCAGATAGCGGTTTTTGACTTCCTGCTGGCCGTGCGTCGCCAGAAGTTCGATGGCGCCTTGATTCAGCAAGGTGGCGAGCGCCAATGACAGATTCGCCGCCTGAAACATTTCCTGGATGCAGAATGCTACCGACCATGGCAGTCCCATGCCGCCAATCTCCGCGTCGAACGGCACGGCGTTCCAGCCGCCCTCGGTAAAAGCGCGGTAGGCGGCGGCGAAACCCTCAGGCATGACGGCTTTGCCGTCCTCCATGCGGGCGCCGGTCTTGTTGCCGCTGTAATTGAGCGGCGCGAAAGTGCCGGCGGCCAACGCTCCCGCGCCGCTCAGAACATCGTCGATCAGTTCGGGCGTAACCTCGAAGCCAAGCTGCTGCATGTTGGGGACGCCGATCAGGTTTCTGAGAGCGAATCCCATATCGGCAAGCGGAGGAGCGTAGGTCATGAGTTTTTATAAACGGCGGTGGGTTAAGAAGTTGCTATTCCGGGGAAGCATTCGATCGGACGATTGTGAAGCGTCCCGGCTGGTTTGTCCATATTTTGCGATTGCCGACAAACCCGCGTGACATTCGCGTCCGGCATGGTAGATTAGCCGCCGTGACAGGGTCTGAAAACCCTCGAAACCATACGGCGCAATATTCACGGTGTGCGCACCCTCGGTCGAGAGGGTGCGGGAATAGAAGACCGCAAGGGAATACCGCGCACGCCGGGTTTTGGCGTTTTCAGCCTCTCGGCATCCGAGCCGTGTCCTGTCCAACGAAAGGGACGGGGCATGGATGCAACGGACAGACTGGCGCTTGACCGGCGCATCGGCGAGAGCCTCAAGCGGGCGCGGGTCATGCGCGGCATGAGCCAGACCCGGCTGGGCAGGTCCATCGGCGTCACTTTTCAGCAGATTCAGAAATACGAGCGCGGCGATAACCGCATCGCGGCCTCGGCGCTGTTTGCCGCCGCCGCGGCCCTGGATGTCCCCATCGCCTATTTTTTCGACGACGAGGCGGAAAGCGAGGCCGAGGCGGTCTTATGGCCCTCGACGCGAAAACATTTGCTTCTCCTCCGCGCCTTGCAACGCGCCGAGCGCGACCGACCGGCGCTGTACGAAGCTTTATGCGGCGTGATCGCGGGGAAATTTTACTAAAGCACCAACGCCCCGACGCGCGATTTGAAACGCCCGGCAGAAGTCAGGCAAGCAAGAAGGTCGGACGACATATCCGTTTTACAACCCGGCGCTTTGGTGAATAAGGCGCTGCCCAGCAAGTAGCAATCCTTGCTGAAAAAAGCTTTTCCGGCTTTTTTCATCTCATGAATGCGTTCTTGCACATGATCCTGGCGGCTATAGACGCCGAACGGCAGCGGCGTGACCCGAAAATCCGAAACCTTATACCCTCGCCGGGATGCATGATCGACGAGCTTCGCGGGATTGGAATAACTCGACATGAGAAGCAGGACGTTTTCATAGCCGCGCGATAAGAGTCGTTTGCTAACGTCAATACCTTCGCGACCGCCATAGAGGTCGGGCAAAGTCAATTGCTCTCTAGCCATGGCCGGAAGATACGGCGGGTTTGCTATCAGATATTCGGATTTGGGGATGTCGCGACTCTCAAAGAAGGAGCCGTGATGAGTGATATATTTTTTATTCAAACCATATTCCGCGATCAGGCCGTTGGCTGTATCTAGGGCTTCCTTGTTGATTTCATAGCCGTGCACGGTGCCGGAGAAATCGGAATTCAGCAGCGCGGAAACAACCGGCGATCCGGTGCCGGAACCGAATTCAACAATAACGGGGCTTGAACAATCCCGCAGCCTGTTAAAAACCATTTGTTCGACGGAACTCGAATACCAGGAGGATTCTTCCGGGCAGATGAATTTCTTGCGGAAATCCGCTTTATCCTTCGCGGAGACGATAACATCTTTCGTTATTTTTCTCTCAGCCGCAGCCATGATTATGTCCTCGGCTCTTTCGACAAATTCCACATCGCCTCGAATTGCTTGCGATAGGCAAGGGTGATCGCCGGAAATTTGTGGAGAATGATCGTCGGCGCGGGAACTGTCTGGAAATTCATGATCGCCAGGCATTCGCCATATATGTAGAACGGTACCGGCGCAAAAAGTTCCTTGGGGAACCAACGATACTCGTTGTAATCGGCGGCGATAAAATTGGTGTCGCCTTCGCAGACAATCGCCAGGACCTTAATGTCCCTACGCTCGCGCACCAATTCCGTCATGCGCTTTCTGTGCGCCTTGGAAAATTCGACACCCATCGCCCAAAACAGGTTTTCATCGATGCCAAGCTGCATGATGGTGCCGCCATGCTCCTTGGTATATTCATACACGCCGTCAAAAAAGCGTTGAAGCCCGTCCGAGCCAACCAAAACTTCGACGCCTTGAGGCTTGAGACGAACGCCGGAATTGTCTGTGAACTCGACGCCGTTCTCATCGAACACGCGTATAATATCGGCAAGCGTGCCTTCGCGCGGCTGTACGGCGTCGTCTTCGATCTTATTGATAGTGTCGCGCGTCAGCCCGGCCTTTTCCGCCAGCAATGCGCCCGACCATCTTAAAAGGCCACGCGCGGCGCGTATCTGTCTGCCTATCGTCATTTCAAATTGTTCCTCCGGGATACTTCGTAAATGCGTCCCGTTAAAATTACATGATTGCGTTATACAAGTATAATCAAAAACTGGCAATTAATTACACATATATGGTAAAATGAATGTTATCAACAGACATATTTAGTTTTATGCATGATTATTTCATGCAATTTGCAGGGTTTTTGTTGATTTTGACGAATCGGTTGGTTATATTGCCCATGATTTTGACTGAAGTCTCTATTTTATGAAGGATTTTCGATGACCAATTCATTCATGACTTTCCTCACGCGCCAGGGCGAACCGGCCACCGCCGCCATTGTCGAGAACTGGGAACGGCATGTCGGCCTGCGGGCGGATGCCGCAACGCCGCTGGAGCGGCGCTGGGCCATCATGATGGAGGATAGCGGGGCTACGGGGGCGGTTGCGGCATGAAAACCAAAACCGCCGAACATTTCCGCGATGCCGTGGACGATCTGGCGCACGAAGCCGCAAGGTCAAATCGCTCTCGCGCCGCCATCCTGAAACGCGCCGAGGAATTGGACATTGCCGCCTGCCAATCCTGGCTCGATGGAGAAATCGAAAAACCGGATTATCTTGTCCTTGAAGCGCGTCTTATTGTCCTGATCGAATCTCTCTCGAAAGAAAAAGGCTAGCGCGATGACCTACAAGGAACTCGTCGCGCGTTATGGCTACGACATGGCTTTCGGTTTGCTTGTCACTATCGAGAAGCTGGCGAAGATCAAGCACGACATTATCGAGATCGACGAAGAAATCCGGCTGCGACAGGCGCTGGAAGTTTTGGACCAAACGGAATTGGCATAACCGGAACCTGCGATCGCGCTGCTGCGTCACTGTCGGAAGGAAACGGGAATGACGGCTCTATTTGTCGGATATTTTCCCAAAAAATCATGAAGTCTGAAACCGTCCGATGGCCCTGGAAACCATGGCGGGCGTCGTTCTGTCGATTCCGGGATGATGGAACGGCACCCATCGAAACCGCATATACCACAACAGGCCGGGATGCGGCGGCCTGCTGTAGTCGTAATTCGCGAGCGGCCGGAAACTTTCCCGGGTCACATCGACATATGATAAATTGCGTTTCTCGGACGCATAGACGGCAAGGCAGCGGCGTTTCCATTCCTGCTCTTCCGGGGTGAGATATATGGTCGACACGGATCGGGTGGGGAAGGGGAACTGGTGGCTATTGACGGCGCCGCCGCACCAATTATATTCGGCGAATTCGATCACCGGCATTTGTTTGCCTAATTCCCGGCCGACGGCGTTCAGCCCGTCGTGATCGGCATTGCCACCCTCATAAGCGGGGACCCATAGCTGATCGATCTGGTATTTCAGAATAATCTCTTCGATTTCCTTCAGCGCCTTGGGCAGTTGCCGCCATAGGAACCGCGCCGGAACCGGTTTCCATGACACCGGCATGATGCCCAGCATGGTTGCCGCCCGCCGGGCTTCCTCATGGCGTCGCAAAATCCGTTTCTTATAGGCGCGGCGTTGCCAGGGCCACAATGTTTGCAGGGCCGGGCAGCCATGCGTCAGATACGCCCCGTATATTTTCGCGCCTTCGGCCTGAGCGCGGCGTATGGCGGCGGCGCATGCGACGACTTCATCGTCAGGATGCGGAATCAGGATGAGTATCTTTTTACCGAATGGGCCGATCATAAAATATTCCGCCTATCATTTTCTGGCATGCTGCATTAAAATTGGCCCGAACGGGACTCTCTTGGGGTGAACAAATGCGTATCGTTGCATTATTGGTGCTGGCTTTTTGTCTGGTTGCCGGTTCTTCGCCTGTCATAGCACAGGACGCTAACCCCGGCGCGTCTACCGATACCAGCAACCAATCCGCCGCGCAAACCACTCAGCAGTGCCAAATTCCCATGCCCCCCGCGCCGTCTGCGGCGAACAATATGCCCATGGCAGGGATAAACTCCATCGGAGCAGGCATGGCTGGGGGCATGTCGGATCCCGCCCAAGACGCGCTGCAGAAAAAACTTCAGAACAATTTTCAAATCCAAATGATGAGGGCGATGCAGGCCAAGCTTGAGCAAATGTATGGGGCTAAGCTCCCCAAGCTGCCGGCGGGAGATTACGGCAAGGTATGCCCTCTTTGTTATATACTGGTCGGTGCCAATCGGTCGGACATTTTGCAGTGCACCTGCCCTGTAGGCGATGATAATAACAGTTACAAGCGCATAGATCTCGCCCTGGACGCTTGCAAGCCAGGTGAGAAGGTGTCTTATTGCGGCATGGATCTTGTGTGCGGAGATTGCATCAGCGCGAAAATTGAGCCCAGCGTTGAAAACTCTACTGAAATTAAAAGCTCTGCTAAAAAAAAGCGAGAAAGCTTCAGCGGTTGCAGTTCCCGATAAAAAAGACCCCGGCAAAAAGGATGCCGAGAAAAAAGAGAATAAAAAACCGGCCGCTAAACCCGGCTTGCTGGAAATGCTTTTCGGCAAAAAGCCCGCCGAAGAACCAGCCAATTAAAAATCAGCTTTTGTCCTGCTGCCGGGCATTCGTCGCCAGGCTGCGCGATGGCTCGCATGCGGGGAGATTGTTGTTGGCGCGAGTCCATATTTGGCTTTGTCCCAGAAGCGGCGTCAGAACATAACCTCTGAGTTCAATGGCGTCCGGGCTTTGGGGACGAATTTCCGAGCTGAATTTCGTGCCGTGCCTCGGGCTGTATATCCAGCCGCCGGAGAACTTGCCGTCGGCTTCGGTAAAGCCGCCCATGAATTGCATGCCGCATAGCGGGCGGTTGCGCAATTTTGGATCGGGATTCTTGTCATCCATATCCGCGGCGGGCGCGTCATTCGGGTCTGGCTTCAGCCAATAAAATTTGCCGCACAATTCCTGTCCGCACGGATAAAGCTCGACGGCGCCGCTTTTATCTTCGGTAAGCCATACACCTTTAACCGAGGTGAACGGATCGCTTGCCGCCATTGCTGTCCCTGGACTCAAAATAGCGGCCAAAAATGCGATACGAATAATGTTTCTTGTGAACATGCAACCATAACCTCATGATAAACATGAAGAGAACCTAGCATATAATATGTTGTTGTGGCTGCAACAGTAAGGGAAAATATATCACAGCCGGTTGCTAATTAACCATGATCCTGTTAACCATCATGCTGATTCAATTGTAGCGCTGGAGTAAACGAAATGACCAATCGGGTAATTTATTGGAAGGCGATAGGGTTCAGCATTCTCGCCCTGTTGCTGACGGTAGCCTATGCGTTGCGCGTATACAGCAACAACGATCTGCGGCGCGTCATCGATGCGCGGCAGCAGCAGATCAATGCCGCCCAGCCTTTAGGTCAGCTGTATCAAGGCGTGGCGCAGTCTTTGATGGGCTATGCCATGGAACGGGATGATCGGGCTGTCCGGGATTTTCTGACCCAGGAAGGCATCGAAGTCCCGGCCGCCAAGCCTGCCGCGCCGACGCCTCAAGATAGCCCGGCCAAACCGGCTCCCACTAAATCCAAATAATGTCGATAGAGGGTAAAGCGATGAACTCGAACGAATCGTCCTGCAAATTTAATCTGGCGTCTCTTTCCGAATGCCCTGTATTGCCGATAGCGATCCTGGCTCTCGCCGTTGTCGGGTTGGCCGGGGTTCAGGTGTCCCTGGCATGGTCCGATGGCACGGTGCTGCGTCAGGTGCGCGAGAACCAGACTCAGCCTTTAGCCCAGAGCCTCGAACTGCAGGCCAAGCTTGATCGCCTTGCGGTCGGAACTTTGCAGCTTGCCGATAGCGGCAATGCCAATGCTAAAGAGCTTGTGGAACGCATGAAGCAGGCGGGTGTCACGATCAATCCCGTCAAGCCTGCCGATGGCAATGGCGGCGTTAAGCCCGCTAAATAAAGGCTGCCGACTTAAGCGGCTACCGACGATAGCGGCATCTGATGCATTGCCTGATTGAGATAGCTCTCGATATGCTGCGTCAGTTCGTCCAGATGCTCGTTGAAAAAGTGACCCGCGCCGGGCACCAGACGGTAATCGATGGTGATGCCGCGCTGATAGGACAGCTTATGCACCAGCTTGGCGACGGCGGCTTCTGGCACCAACTCATCGGCGGCCCCATGGAGCATCATACCGGAAGTAGGGCAGGGCGCCAGGAAATTGAAATCGAGCAGGTTGGCGGGCGGGGCGACCGAGATGAAGCGGTCGATTGACGGCGCATCAGCAATTGCATGCCGATCCATGAGCCGAAGGAAAATCCCGCGACCCATACGGCGCGGCAATTCGGATTGAAGCTCTGCAGCCAGTCGAGCGCCGACGCCGCATCGGCCAATTCGCCTTCGCCACGGTCATAGCTGCCCTGGCTGCGGCCTACGCCGCGAAAGTTAAACCGAACGGTCGCGAAATCGCGCTTGGCGAACGCGTTATACATCGCATAAACGACTTTGTTGTTCATCGTTCGCCATGCTGCGGATGGGGATGCAAAATCAACGCGATGGGAGCGGTCGGAGACTTGCCGGGGCTATAGCGTCCCTCGAGACGGCCTGCGGGGCCCGTAAACAGAATTTCTGGCATAAGAGCGAGTCTCCACTATTATCTAATTGAGAAACATGGAAAAATTTCCATATTCTGCTTTCTCTATATATCGCAATCCGGGCGGCAAAATTCAAGCATCTTGTATAAAACCGGAATAAATATTAACTGGCTTCTTAGAAAACACGCTTATATATTTGGAATGTAAGAACAATCCATGTTGTATAAGCATGCTATTCCGATGTTGGATTTTGCTGGATTGCATTATTAACCTATAACGATTCTTGAATTGCGATGATGATCGCTGATGATTAAGGCGTCGTGATGGCGGGCAGCAGGGCATGATTGATCTCGATTATAATGCGACGGCGCCGGTTTAAACCCGCCGTGCGCGAGGCCATGAGCGCCGCGCTGGAACTCGGGGGAAATGCCTCCTCGGTTCATGGATTGGGCCGCAAGGCCCGCGCCGCCGTGGAAGAAGCCCGCGAACGGGTCGCGGCTATGGTGAAGATCAAGCCTGCCCACGTCTTTTTTACCGGCGGCGGCACCGAGGCCAATAATTGGGCGGTGAGGGGGTGGCAAGGGCAGGTTCTGGCCTCCGCCATCGAGCATGATTCAGTGCTGGCGTCAGTGCCAGGCCCCTATATCCCCGTTACTGGCGACGGGATCGTGAATCTCGAAGCCCTAGAACAGATGCTTGCCGCGTCGGCGGCCCCGGCGCTGGTTTCGGTCATGCTGGTCAATAATGAAACCGGCGTCATTCAACCGATCCGCGAGGTGGCCGATATAGCCCGCCGCCATCGCGCCACCGTCCATTGCGACGCCGTGCAGGCCGCCGGAAAAATCCCGCTGGATTTTTACGATCTCGGCGTGGATATGCTGAGCCTTTCCGCCCATAAATTCGGCGGGCCGCAAGGGGTTGGCGCTTTGGTGCTGGCGGATAAAATACCGCTGGAGCCGCTGTTGCGGGGCGGCGGGCAGGAGAAACGCCGCCGGGCGGGGACGGAAAACGTCGCCGGGATCGTCGGTTTCGGAACGGCGGCGGCGCTGGTACCGGAAGAGTTGGCGCGGCAGGGTCAGCTGCGCGCCTGGCGCGACGCGCTTGAGGAAGGCATAAGAAATTATGCTCCCGACGCGATCATCGCGGGCGGCAAAGCCGAAAGGGTCGCCAACACGGCCTGCGTCATCATGCCGGGCATGAAGGGGGAGACCCAGGTCATGGGTTTCGATCTCGCGGGACTGGCGGTCAGCAGCGGCTCGGCCTGTTCCAGCGGGAAAGTCGCCTCATCCCATGTGCTAAAGGCCATGGGTTATGATATTATGCAGTCCGGCTCCGCCATGCGGCTTTCGCTGGGTTGGGGCAGCCGCGCGGAAGATGTCGACGCGGCAATAGAAAACTGGCAGAAGTTACACCGTCGCGCGCGCGGGCAGGCAGCATGAAAGATCGCGATAAGCATAAAACGACAAGAATAAGGGGAGCGCATGAGCAATAAGATCATCGGCATCATCGAAGCCAAGGACATGATGAGCACCGATATCGTGTGCTGGTTCTGCCAAAAGCAGCTGTCGCCGCGCGCCCTGTTCTGCAACCATTGCGGCGCGATCCAGCCGGTGCGGCCGCTGGACCATTTCGCGCGCCTCGGCATCGAGCGGCGCATCGATATCGACCAGACCACGCTCGACCGGCAATTCGCGGGCATGCAGAAAACCCTCAGCCCCGACCGTTTCGCCATCCGCACCGCGACCGAGCGCACCTATGCCGCCAAGCAGCTCGAAGCCCTCACGGCGGCCTATGAAGTTTTGCGCGATCCGGTGAAGCGCGGACGCTATTGGCTGACGATGCATAACAAGGAGTTCGAGGACGCCCAGGCCACCATCGCCATCGTCCAGGAAATGCGCCTGCAATGCGAGCAGGCCGGCTCCGCGCCCGAGATCGACCGCGTGGCGCATAAGGCCACGCAGGCGTTCGAGGAAGGCATCACCCGCCTCATGCAGTCGCTGCGCCAGCAGAACTGGCAAGGCGCGAACGAAACCCTGCTCGAACTCGACGGCATGGAAAACATCCTCTCCGAAGCCCGCCAAAAGCGGCGGGATATGGAGAAGAGGTAGGGTTAGGTCGGCGTCGGGACTTGAATGACCCGAACGCCTGTTTCCTGAAGAAAAGACAGGCTTTGAAAGGGTGGCTTCTGCTCCCTTACGGAAAAAATCACTGTGCCGATCTGATACTGGGCGATCAGTTTTGCGCAAGACATTCTGTTGGGATCGCTGCGGCGGAAACAAGGCTCATGCGTGGATATGAGAATGCCGCCTTCGCATGCGACAGCTTTCTTGGCCGCTTCGCGGAACAATAGCTCTTCGGCGTGGCCGAGACCGTGATCGGCTCCGCTATAGGTTCCATGGCATCCGCCGCCTTTATCGATAAGAATGGCGCCGACGGCTAAAGCGCCCTCCCGAGTCAGCAGATGTTTGGGAGTCCGCGACGCGAGCTCGAACGCGCAGCTTATCAATTGAGCCGCGATGCTGTCCGTAACGCCTTCCATGGCTTGCCGAACAAGATCAGGCGGAACAATGATTGGCATTGGCTGCTCCATTTGAGACACCGCTATAAATGACTACGCCGCCTTGCTTTTCTCCTCCAGCCACGCTCCGAAATCCGCTTTCCGCCCGCGCGGTGTAGGCTTTCTTGCGCTCGCGGCCGCCGGGGCCGGTGGTGATCGGCGGGAATAATCCGAAATTGACGTTCATCGGCTGGAAAGTTTCGGCGCTGGCCGCGCCGGTGATATGCGCCAATAGCGCGCCCATCGCGGTCGTGCGCGGCGGAGGCTGCATCGTCTGCCCAAGCCGCGCCGCCGCTGCGAACCGTCCCACGAGAATCCCGATCGCGCCGGATTCGACATAGCCCTCGACGCCGGTGATCTGCCCCGCGAAGCGGATATTGGGTTTCGCCTTGAGCCGCAATTCGCCGTCGAGCAAACGCGGGCTGTTGATGAAGGTGTTGCGATGCAGCCCGCCGAGGCGCGCGAATTCGGCGTTTTCCAGGCCGGGGATCATCTTGAAGATGCGCGTCTGCTCGGCATATTTCAACTTGGTCTGGAAGCCGACCATATTGTAGAGCGTGCCGAGCGCGTTATCCTGCCGCAGCTGCATCACGGCGTAAGGCCGCCGGCTGGTATGCGGATCGGTGAGGCCGACCGGCTTCATCGGGCCGTAGCGCAGCGTATCCGCGCCGCGCTCGGCCATCACTTCGATGGGCAGGCAGCCCTCGAAATAGGGCGTGCTCTTTTCCCATTCCTTGAAGTCGGTTTTTTCTCCCGCCAGCAGCGCCGCGATGAAAGCCAGATATTGCTCCTTGTCCATCGCGCAATTGATGTAGTCGCTGCGGTGCCGCCGGGGCCGACTTTGTCGTAGCGCGACTGCATCCACGCCTTGCTCATATCGATGCTCTCGCGATAGAGGATCGGCGCGATGGCGTCGAAGAAGGCGAGCGACTCCTCGCCGGTCAGTGCGCGGATCGATTCCGCTAGCGCCGTGCCGGTCAGCGGCCCGGTGGCGATGATCGTCTGATCCCATTCGGGCAGCGCCGCGATTTCCTCCCGCGCCACGGTCAGCAGCGGATGCGCGGTCAGCTTCGCGGTGACGGCCTCGGCGAAACCTTCGCGATCGACAGCCAGCGCGCCGCCAGCCGGAACCTGATGGCCCGCCGCCGTCTCCATGAGGATCGAGCCGCAGCGGCGCATTTCGTCATGCAGCAGCCCGACGGCGTTATAGTCCGCGTCGTCGGAACGGAAGGAATTGGAGCAGACCAGCTCGGCGAATTGATCGGTCTGATGCGCGTCGGTCTTCACGACCGGGCGCATTTCATGCAGCACGACGGGAATGCCGGACTGAAGTAGCTGCCACGCCGCTTCGCTGCCCGCCATGCCCGCGCCGATGATGTGGACGGGAGTCATTACTCCTTCGCGTCCGCCGCGACCTGCATCTTGACGATCTTGGTGGGCTCGCTGACGGTGCCGTTATTCCAGGTTTCGCCCCGCTTGATGAGGTCGAGGAATTCCATGCCGCCGATCACTTGTCCGAAAACCGTATATTGGCCGTCGAGATGCGGCGCCTCGTCGAGGCAGATGAAGAACTGGCTGTCCGCCGAGTCCGGATCGGCGGCGCGCGCCATTGAGACCGTGCCGCGAAGATGCGGGGCCTTGGAGAATTCGGCTTTCAGCTTTTGTCCCGAGCCGCCCGCGCCGGTGCCCGTCGGATCGCCGGTCTGGGCCATGAATCCTTCGATCACGCGATGAAAGCCGAGGCCGTCGTAGAAACCTTGCCGCGTCAGCTCTTTGATGCGGGCGACATGCTTCGGCGCAAGATCGGGGCGCAATTGGATGATGATGCGTCCGGGCTTAAGGTCGAGATAGATCGTGTTCTCTTTGTCGGTAATCACGGGCTGCGCCTTTTCCTTATCCATGTCGCTCTTATCCTTGTCTGCCGCTAGAAGAGAAGCCGGTTGTAATAGCATCAAAGCGGCGGCGATGCCCAGCAGGGTTTTGAAAGCTTTGTTCATGATGTCTTCTCCATGGTTAGCAGATATTCGATCATGCCGGTTATCCCCGGGCTGTCGGGCGGCGTGATGGACGAGTACCAATCGATCAGCTGTCCCTGGGGACCGATCAGGTATTTGTGGAAATTCCATTTCGGGCTGCCGATAAATCCGGCCCAGGTATTCGCCCATTGATAGAACGGATGAGCCTGCCTGCCTAGCACATGATATTTAGCGGTCAGCGGAAAATCGACTCCGAAATTGCGGGTGCAGAATTCGTCGATAGTTTTGGCGTCGCCCGGCTCCTGCTTGCCGAAATCATTGCAAGGCACGCCCAGCACCATCAGTCCGCGGCCTCTATAATTGAGCCATAACTGCTGCAAAGCCGCGTATTGCTTCGTGAAACCGCATTGCGACGCCGTGTTGACGATCAATATGGGCCGGCCCTGCCAAGCCGAAAGCGGCAACGGCACCCCATGCAGCGCATCGAACATAAAGTCATAGGCCATGGTCATGAGAGCCTCGTTATTGATGCACGACTTCGCGGTTGTTGTTGCCCAGCGTGCTCAAGGCATCGGTCTGCACGCCGCCCAGATTACGCAGATAAACCGATAACATAAAAGATGTTCCTGAATTGAGGTCCGGGCGGCTGATTTGATCTTTGCTGCCGCTCAGACTGATTGTCGCGCATTCGTCCTGATAGGCGAGCGCCATGCCGGTGGTGCGCGGGCCGGGATCGGTCTTGAGCGCCCGTCTTTGATAGGTGGTGAATGTCCAATAGCGCGTGAAATTCGAGGAGAAGCCGTAAGTGAGTTCCGCGATGGTGCTGCCGATCTGACCGGCGGTGTCGCTATCCACGGACAGATAATTGACGAAGGGGCGAAGCCACGGCTCGCCGGCGAAGAGATTGGCTTCGCTGCGGCGCGGCTGGAAGGTTTCCTCGTTAAGCTGGAAGCCGTAATTGGCGCCGAACCATGGCGCGGGCTGGACATCGATCTGCCCCACGTAATCCGACAGCTTTTCGCGCAGGCCCGACGACGGCAGGAAATTGTCGTCGCGATTAAGGCGATAACTTTCGCCCAGCATGATTTCGTAGCGCCCGCCGTTATCGCCGTAAGCGGCGGTGCGGACGCCATAAGTGGCGCGCACGCCGGTCTCGAAACGGTCGAGGCCCGAATAGCGGTTGGCCGCGAACAGGTTAGTTTCGTCGAATTCGACGTTCTGACTGTCTTCGTTGGCGATATGGGAATCGATGGAACGGCGCGGCGATGCCGTAATCGAGACAATCGGCTCGATGACCTGCTGCCAATGCTCGCCCTGCCGCGCCAGCGGGTAGCTGAACATCATGCTGCCGAGAGGGAACAGCCGATAGGCATAGCTGTCGCGGAAGTGATTGGCCGGGTCGTCCGGGTCTTGCACGCGGTTGGACCAGAACAGGTCGCTATAGACTTTGCCCGAAAAAGTGGAAACCAGGCCGAAATCGGAAATCATGCGGCGCTCCCATCCCCCGGACAGCGAGGCGCGGCGTGAATCGGGGCCGCGCTTCACGGGAGAGACGATGCTATCGTCGCGGGTCAGGGAGACTCCGCTGGCGTTGATTTCCCAGCGCCCGCCCAGAGTTTTGCCGGGGGGCGCCCAACGCGGAATATTGGGCGCGCAGGGGTCACCGGCTCGATCTGGCGTTCGCCGGGGCGCAAATCCTGGAAATAATAGAGATCGGTTGTCGAGATAGTTCCGTCCGCCGAACCGCTCCAGATAGGCGCGATTTTCCAGAACGTCGGTGGTCGGAATGCGATAGCGATAGAGATAGCTTTTGTCGGACGTAAATCCGATGTTGGCTCCGGCGCGGTAACTGGGGCCGATATCGAAACGAACGTCACCGAACAAATGACCGCGAAGCTGATTTTTTTCAAGCGTATCTTGATCGTTGATCCGGTCGGCGACCACGGCGCTGCCGTTGAATTTCATTTGGCCGTGCGCGAAACGCTCCCGGTATTCTCCGGCGAACTGGAAGCCATCCTTGTCGCTGATGGTGGGGGCGAGGGTCATGTCCTTATCGGGCGCGAGGTCGATATAATAAGGCGCGGTGACATAAGCGCCCAGATTGCTGTTCTTTCCCACGACGGGAGTCAGAAAACCGGTCTTGCGCTTCACGGTCGGATCGGGGTGGGAGAAGTAAGGCGAGAAGAGAACCGGCACCCCGCCGAACTCCAGCGAAGCGTCGCGGTAGATGATCCGTTTGCTTTCATTGTCGTGCGTGACGCGCGCGGCGCGCAATTGCCAGAATGGAGGCTTTGTCGGGTCTTCTTTGCAAAGATCGCAAGCGGAGTAAGTCGCGCGGCGCAGGATGATGTAGCGTCCGTCCACCCGCTCGCCTTCCTGCGCGGCGAAGCGGGAATTGTCGGCGAGCAGGATGCGGAGCTGGTTGACGAATCCTTGTTTCAGGTCGCTCGTTACCTCGGCCCGGTCGGCGAAGCTGACATGGCCGTTTTCTTCGAGAATGGCGACATTGCCTTCGGCGCTGACGATATTGCGCTGCTGGTCGTAGACGACCTTGTCGGCACGCAGCAGGCGCTCGCCCTGGCTGATCTCCACCTTGCCGAGCGCGGTGGCCATTTTGGTTTTCTGATCGTAGGTGACCCGGTCGGCATTCAGCAGAACCGGGTCTTTACTCAAATGCATTTCCTGCGCCCTCGCATGATTTGCATGGTAAGCGCAGAAAAATGGCAGGAGAAAGGCCAGGAGGGCGGCGAGTCGCTTCATGGCCGTAAACTGCCAGACCGCAATCACCCCGTAAAGGGATGAAAAGATTGGGGTCTTGGGCTTATTTCCCCGGCGTTAGAACCCCCGGCGTCAGGTCGCCGAAGGCGGGACGGTCGAGAGGCGCTGGGCGCATGGGAGCCTGGGCGGCTTTCCGGGCTATATATTGAGCTATATTGAGGAATTCGATATTGGTTGTATCGGGCGCGTTATCATAGGCAAAACCAGCGGCTTTTTTGGGCGACGCCACGCGCATGCTCATATCCTGTTTCCAGAAGAACGGTTGCCACGGCCAGCATAGGTTTGGCGAAAAGCTGCCTCTGCCGCCCATTGGCGGAACATATGTTAACAAGCAAATCTTTACTGTATCGAATAATGTCTACATCACCTTCGCGAATATAGCGCTGCAAACGATCAAGGGCTTCGATCGCGCCCGTACGGTTGGGTTCTTGATATGCCTGCTCTGCGGCCTTAATAGCATGTTGGAACACATCCGCGACGGTTTCCGGTTTCGTGCTCTCGGCGGCGGCGCTTCTGAAGCCTGAATCTAAATCGCCCTGAAATTCGCTCATGATAATATTTCCTTTGGGTTTAATATGCTTCGCCGATCATAACCCATGATTGCGCATGCGTGAATAGCCGAAATACTTTCATGTTTTGCCCGCTTTGCCGCGATGCCAGAGATGTGTTAACCAGAAGTGATTCAGGTAAAATCGTGCGGGAACCGACCATGCCTTTTCTTATTCTTCTTTTGCTTCTTTCCTTTGCCCGATTCCGGCCATGGCCGCCCCCGCGTTCGAGAGCGAGGCGGAGCAGGCGGTGCTGATCGACGCCACGACCGGCACGGTGCTTTTCGATAAAAAAGCCAACGAGCGGATGCCGACGTCGTCGATGAGCAAGATCATGACGATGTATCTGGTGTTCGACGCTATCAAGCAGGGCAAGCTGAAGCTGGACGAGATGGTGCCGGTCAGCGAGCATGCCTGGAAGATGGAAGGCTCGCGCATGTTCATCGATGTCGGCACGCAGGTGAAGGTCGAGGATTTGATCCGGGGCGTGGCGATCCAGTCCGGCAATGACGCTTCGGTGGCTTTGGCCGAGGCGGTCGGCGGCACCGAGGAGTCCTTCGCCAACCGCATGAACGAAACCGCCGCCAAGCTCGGCCTGACGAATAGTCATTTCGTCAATGCGACCGGCCTGCCTGATCCGCAGCATTATTCCACGCCGGACGATCTGGCGAAATTGTCGCTGGCCCTGATGCGGGATTTTCCCGAAGATTACCGCTATTTCGGCGAACATGAATTCACCTATAACAAAATTAAGCAAGGCAACCGCAATCCGCTGCTCTACCGCAATATCGGCGTCGATGGCGTCAAGACCGGCCATGCGGAAGATGCGGGCTACGGCATGATCGCCTCCGCCGTCCGGGACGGCAGGCGGCTGGTGCTGGTGGTGAACGGCCTATCGGACATGCAGGCGCGGGCCGATGAATCGGCGCGGCTGCTGGAATACGGATTCCACGAGTTCAGCACTTACGCCATCGCCAAGGCCGGGCAAAAGCTGGCAAGCGCTAAAACCTGGCTGGGCGAAAGCGCCGAGGTTTCCGTGGTCGCCGCACAGGATATCGCGATGACGCTGCCGGTTTCCGCGCGCGGCGGATTGCATGCCGCCATCGAATATCAGCAGCCTGTTACAGCGCCCATCGCCAAAGGCCAAAAACTCGGCAAGCTTATCGTGACCGTGCCGGGGAGTCCCGCCGTCGAAACGCCGCTCATTGCCGGTGAAAGTGTGGCCAGGAAGGGGTTCTTCGCCTCGCTGGCCGCCAAACTCAGCTTGCTGCTAGGCGGCAAGCAGACGTGACGCGCGGGCGCTTCATCACTCTCGAAGGCGGGGAGGGGGCCGGGAAGTCCACGCAAGCCCGGCTTCTGGCCGAAAGGCTGGCGGCGGCGGGCCTGAAGACCCATGTCACCCGCGAAGTCGGCGGATCGCCTTCCGCCGAAGATATCCGCAAGCTATGGCTTGCCGATCGCGACGAGGAATGGGACGCGCTGACCGAGCTTTTGCTCATTTTCGCCGCGCGGCGCGAGCACCTAACCAAGACCATATGGCCGAAGCTCGATGCCGGGACGTGGGTGATTTCGGATCGCTTCGTCGGCTCGACGATTGTCTATCAAGGCATCGTGATGGGACTGGGCCGCGACAAGGTGGAAACGCTCTATCGTATGGTGGCGGAGGATTTCCAGTCCGACTTGACCCTACTGCTCGATGTTCCGGTCGCGGCGGCGCGCGAAAGAATCTCGGCGCGCAATCTCGATCGCTATGAACGCCAGCCGGACGAATTTCACGAAAAGCTGCGCCAGGGCTATTTGCGGCTCGCGGCGGAAAATCCGGCGGCGTGGCGGGTGATTGACGCGTCGCAGCCTGCCGAGAATGTAAGCGAGCAAATCTGGCGGGCGGCAAGTCCTTAAACCGGCGTCGGAGGCTGCTGCTTTGCCCGCTTGCGCCCGAATAAGGTCATGACATCCGGTACGATATAGGTCAGGGCGGAAATGATTTTCGGAACGTCACGGGTAAACAGAGCTCCACCCGCATAAGGGATATTGGAAAGATTGTAGCATATGCCGGCGCTGCGCACCGGATTTTTTGTTACGTAATTCGTCATGCGCGCCGCGGCTTTTCTGAATTGTCCCGTGACGGCAGAAGGGGAAGCTTCGTTCGCGTCGGTTCCTCGCTCAGGCACGAATTTGAACGCTGCCGCCGTCAGGCACAAGAGTCCCGCCGGAATCTCTGTCCAATGACCGCTTGTCGTTCCCGAGGCAATCATGCCGATATAAGATGGCATTCTGCCCAGGGCAAATGTTTCCCATGGATAGGCCTGGGGATTGAGGGCGCGCCGCGCGGGCGAAATGTCGGCGTCCTGGGCATCGGTGTAATTTTCCGTCTGTCCTGCCTTGATCTTGGGATCGCCGTAGAGAAAAAGGCAGACCGAAGTCGCCGCAAAACCTATGGATGACAGCACGCCTGCTATGCTGCCGTTTTGGTATGACGAAATGCCGTAAAAACATCGGCCGCGAAGGAGGTCAGGCCCGTAAATTTGCTCGGATATACATTTGTTAGGGCCGTCTTCATTCCTTGCTGGACGATTGAGCGCGCTATATCCTGTGTGCTGTTCACGGCTTGCCGCGAAACTTCACGCGCCGTGCGGCGGAAACCATGGTAAATATCGGATATCGCCATTGAATATAGCCTTGCTGCTGTATGCTATCTGTATATATGGTCAAAGAATGAACCGACTATCGTTTTTTTACTTTCAGACGCCAGAAGACCGGAATTCCGATGAATGAAGCCCTTTCCGAGGCCCATGGCAACCCCCGACTCATAGGCCATGAAGACGCGATTGCGGCCTTCATGCAGGCCGCGGCGTCGCGCCTGCATCATGCTTGGCTGATTCACGGGACGGAGGGAATCGGCAAGGCCAGTTTCGCGTTTCACTGCGCGAATTACCTGCTGTCGGAGGGACGGCAAAAAATTGGCGCTCTGGACGTGCAGGAGCGCAATTACCGGCTGATTGCCGGCGGCGCGCATCCGGATTTAAAGGTTCTGGAAAGGCCCGTCGACCCCAAGACCGGCGTGATGAAGGAAGAAATTCCCATCGATCAGGTTCGCGACCTGACGGCGTTCTTTCAGCTGACGTCCAGCCATGGCGGCTGGCGCATCGCCATCGTCAAGCGCGCCGACGCGCTGAATCGCAACGCCGCCAACGCGCTGCTGAAAATTCTCGAGGAGCCGCCGCCGCGCAGCCTGATCCTCATGACCGCCGTGACGCCGGGCAAGCTGTTGCCCACCATCCGCTCGCGCTGCCGCCCCTTGCGGTTGTCGCCGCTCGATGACGCGCAGATGAACGAGGTGCTGGGCGACCGCCTTGCCGAATGCTCCGGCGATGACGCGAAGATTCTCCATCGCATGGCGCAGGGAAGCCCGGGCCGTGCGCTCGATATTCTGGCCCATGACGGTTTGGAGATTTACCGCGATTTTCTGAACCTGCTGCAAACCTCGCCCAGGGAGAGGAACGCGGCGCTGCTGCGTTTCACGGGCAGCGGCAAGGTCGAGCGCGAACGGTTCAATCTTATCGCCCGGTTCTGCGAAGATTGGCTGGTGCGCCTGCGGCATATGGCGGCGACCGGCGAAGCGCAGGAAATCATTCCGGGCGAGGGGCAGCTGATGCGGCGCATGGCCGTCAAGCCTCTTGCCGTCTGGTTCGATGTCGCGGAGAATTGCGGCCAGCAATTCGCGCTGGCGCAAACCGCCAGCCTTGATCGCCGCCTTATCATGCTGAATAATTTGCAGCAAATTCTCGCTGCTGCCGCTTAGAAACAGGAATATCCAGTGTCCAAAACCTTCTCCATCACCACCGCCATTCCGTACAGCAACGGCGCGCCGCATATCGGGCATGCCTATGAGGCGATTGCGACCGATGCCTTGGCGCGGTTCAAGCGGCTCGACGGCTATAAGGTGCATTTCCTCACCGGCATGGACGATCACGGCCAGAAGGTGCAGCAGACTGCCGAGAAGCAGGGCATCACGCCGCAGGCCATGGTCGACCGGGTCAACGAATTGTTCGCCGCCATGCGCGCGCAATTCATGATCACGAACGACAATTTTATCCGCACGAGCGAGCCGCGCCATAAGGCCGCCGTGCAGGAATTTTGGAAAAAGCTGGAGGCGAAAGGCGATATCTACCTGGATAAATACGCGGGATGGTATTCGGTTCGCGACGAAGCCTATTTCACCGAAGACGAACTGACGGAAGCGGCGGACGGCAAGAAACTCGCGCCCGGCGGCGCGCCGGTGGAATGGATGGAGGAAGAGAGTTATTTTTTCCGCCTTTCGGCCTATAAGGAAAAATTGCTGGCTCTCTATGAATCGCAGCCGGATTTCATCGGTCCCGCCACGCGCCGCAACGAAATCGTCAGTTTCGTCAAGGGCGACCTGCGCGATTTGTCGATTTCGCGCACGCTGTTCGACTGGGGCGTGCCGGTGCCGGACGCGCCCAAGCATGTCATGTATGTCTGGATCGACGCGCTGGCGAATTACATCACCGCGCTCGGCTATCCCGCCGAAACCGCGCTGATGGCGGATTTCTGGCCCTGCGACGCGCATATGGTCGGCAAGGATATCATCCGCTTCCATGCGGTTTACTGGCCCGCGTTTCTCTGGGCGGCGGGTCTGCCACTGCCGAAATGCATTTTCGCGCACGGTTTTATCTATAACAAAGGCGAGAAAATGTCGAAGTCGGTCGGCAATGTCATCACGCCCGGCGATCTGGCCGAGAAATACGGCGTCGATCAGATTCGCTATTTCCTGCTGCGCGACATCGCCTATGGCCAGGATGGGAACATCTCGCATGAGACGCTGACGCAGCGGATCAACAGCGATCTCGCCAATGATTTCGGCAATCTGGCGCAGCGCAGCCTGTCGATGATCGCGAAGAATTGCGGCGGCAAGCTGCCGGAGCCGGGGCCGATGACCGAGGCCGATCACGCCTTGCGCGGCGCCGCCGACGATTTATTGCAGATCGTCCGCGCCGAAATGGAGGGCAAGCAGTTCCACAAGGCGCTTGAGGCGCTATGGGCTGTCATCGGCGCTGGGAACCGCTATATCGACGAGCAAGCGCCATGGGCGCTGAAGAAGACCGATCCCGCGCGCATGGGCAGCGTGTTGTATCATGTCGTCGAAGTGGTGCGCCGTCTCGCCATTCTTGCCCAGCCTTTCATGCCGCTGGCGATGGATAAATTGCTGGATCAGCTTGCCGTTCCGGCGGACGAGCGCAGCTTCGCGACGCTCGCGCCGACGATTGCCTTGACGCCGGGAATAGAACTCCCCGCGCCGAGCGGCGTGTTTCCGAGATATGTGGAAGAAATAATTTAAGGCCGGGGCGATGCGGCGGCGGCGAACCTGCTGTGCCATTCGTGAAGCGATGGCTTGCTGGGATCGATAAGCTGTTCGAGAGCGTCGAGATTCTGCGCGACGGTGCCTTCATAAACCGCTCTGGCGAAGGTCGCGTCCCAAGATTGTCTTTCTTCCGGATCGCTGGGATATCCTTGCCTGGTCAGCACCTGTGCCTGAGCGCGGCTGACGTCACGCAGAGTCTCAAGAAGGTCCAGGCGTTGTTCGGGATTGGCAATCGCGCCGCTGCGTTGAAATAGATTCTTCGCGGCACTGGCGATTTGATAATGGATGCCGCCGTCGGCGTCGCTGGCGACGATATGAAGAGCCGAGGCCAGGCGAATTCCTGCGGCGCGCACATGCTCGTTATATTTGCCGTATTGCGCGATATGGGCGACCGCTCTCTCGCGTTCAGCGAGATCGATCGAGCGCAGGCCTTGTTTTATTGGCGCTATGGAGGCGTCGTCTATGACTGTAATAAGAGCGCGTTTCATATAATTCCTCTTGCTTGCTTCAGGCGAATATAGCATCGAAACGCCGAAAGTAATGCTGAAAGCTTTCGCCCGGCGATGGGCTTTTTTTATGGTTAACCAGGACAAAATGAAAGTTTTGGCGGTGCGGAAGAATTGATATAGTGTCGACCGGATATAGGCTCAGCCAGCCGATTTTTTATTATGAGTAGAACGTGCAAAAATTCATTGTTCCCATTCCGAATTCCGCCGGTTACGCCACCGATATCATCGGTCATGTCTTCGCTTATGCGTCTTCACTGAAGGTCGGTGGCGCACCGGCGCAATTCGAGCTGCATGCGGATGAGCGTTTTCAGGCCATGGTCGCGGATGGCGCCGAATCTTGGCGCGTCGATGTTTCTGTCGCCTATCCCTATAAGCGCACGGATATTCCAGGCTCCGCCGAAGTTACGCCCGCGCAGCAAGCGATCGTCGAACAGCTTTCGCAGCAGTCGGGGGCCAGCGTTATCACGAATGCGGAAATTGTACAAAAACTTCATGCCAATGGCCCGGAATTCTATAAGCTCATTCCCTCTCCTTCGCCTGCGGGCATGCTGCTGGCTAAGCCTATTTCTTGGTTTGACCCTTCGGATGATAAATATGAATCCATGATTGCCCGGCTGATACAGGCCGCCTCGGCGGGACGGCAGGAAGCCGGGCTTCCACCCGACGCGCCCGCGACGTTTCTGTTCTTCTTCGGCGGCAAATCGCTGACGGACTCCGAAGCCAATGCCGGTGCGAAGAAACTTGGCGGCATGGTGAAGTCGGTATGGGCCGAGGATCATATTCCCGGCATCGCCGCTTTCCAGAAAGAGGCAGCTCAGCGAGGCGAAGCGATCATTCCGGTCTTCGCTTTGCATGGCAACGCGGTGCAATTGCAGGAGCGCATCGACGAATTTAATCAGCAGGGCCTCGCGCCGCAAGCGACCAATCTCGGCATCGATTGGAACAATTTCGAGGAGCCGGCGACGGCGTTTCTGATAGCCGGGCTTCACCATAAAGCGATTATTCTCGGCAATGGCAGTACGCCGCACCATCTAGCGCTGAGCGTCAACGATGATACTTCGCCTGCAAAGATCATCATCATGCGCCCGTCATGGAAGAATATGCCCGGCGAATCCAGATGGGACGGAGCGGAAGATGCGGGGGCGGTGAAGATCGTCTCGGCTGGGTTCAGCTATGAGCAGATCATGGAACTGCTCAAGCCCGACAGTTTAACGCAGCAAGGCCCGGCCATCGCCAACCAGCTGATCCGGGATTCCTCGCGCAATATCTGCCAGGAAACCTATGCGCAGCTGATTGCCGAGCTTGGCCCGCCGCACCCGCAGCCCAAATCGTCGCCGGTCGCCGTGCCGACTCATACGCCATGAATTGACTCTCGGCGGGCATGAATTTACCAATCATGCATGCTTATCGACTCCCACTGCCATCTCGACTTCCCGGCGCTTGCGAAGGATCAGCAGGGCGTCGTCGAGCGCGCGCGCGCGGCGGGGGTGGGCCGGTTTCTGACGATCTCGACGCATATCACGAAAGCGCGGCAGGTGATCGGCGTCGCGGAATCCTATCCCGACGTGTTCTGCACCATCGGCGTGCATCCGCATCATGTGGCCGAGGACGGCGAGCAGGTGACGGCGGCTGATTTGGCGGCGAAGGCCGATCATCCGAAAATCGCCGCGCTGGGGGAAACCGGCCTCGATTATTTTTACGATACCGCGCCCAGGCAGCGGCAGCAGGAAAGCTTCCGCGAGCATATGCGCGCCTGCATCGCAACCGGCCTGCCGATGATCGTGCATAGCCGCGATGCCGAGGAAGACACGGCCTCCCTTATCGCCGAGGAGCGGCGCGGCAAGGAAGACAAACTGCATGGCGTGATGCATTGCTTCAGCTCGAAGCGCATATTGGCCGAAGCGGCGCTGGCGATGGGATTTTACATATCCTTTTCCGGCATCCTGACCTTCAAGAAATCCGAGGAATTGCGCGCCATCGCGCGCGACGTGCCGCTCGACCGGCTGCTGGTCGAAACCGACGCGCCGTTCCTCGCCCCGGAACCTTATCGCGGCAAACAAAACGAACCGGCTTTTATCGTGCATACCGCCGCCGTCTTGGCGCAGGTCAAAGGGGTAACAACCGACCAAATAGCGGCAATCACCACGGAAAATTTTTACCGCTTGTTCACGAAGGTGAACTGATCCTGTACTTCAAGGATAGAAAATATAATTTCGATATCAAAATAAATAGTTGCTTCAGACTTTTCCGATATCACTGAGGGCATGAATGGCTTCACTTTCATGCAAAAACTTGATCCGGTTTCCGCCTGGGCGTGGCTGCGGAGCCATGAGAAACTCAAGGATATGCGCGACCTGATGGGCCGGATGCGTTGCGCGGCGCAGACCGACGATAAAATGACGCCGAAAATGATGCGGCTGATGAAGGATATCGCCTTCGAGGAAGATTCGGAGCGCCAGGCCATTCTCGCCATCGCCGATGCGGAACGCCGGCATCGCCAGCGCAAGGCGAACAAGCAGCTTAAACGGATTTGTCAGCCGCCGCTTCTACAGCCGCAAAAACCAAAAGAAGATATGGAGTGGTTGTTGGGATTCTTTATTGGCCTTGCGCTGGTTCCGCGGCCTAATCCCGGCAATGCGAACAGGTAGAAGGATTAGCGGCGTTTCGCGTCTTCCCCGGCAAGCGGCACAAGCGCGATGCGGAAATCGGGAAATTTCTTCTTAAGCACGGCGCGGAAGGCGATAAGCCCGGTGCCGATGCCGATGAGGGTGCCGAGGGCGGCAATTATTCCCGCCAATGTTTGCGAGTCCATGCCTAAGGCAAGACCCATATAACCGGCCGCGAGGCCTATGATGAAACTGCTGATAAGACCGAGCAACCCCGCGCGCCAGCAGAAGGCCCACCAGATTTTTATGATGCGTTTCCAGGTGAGGTCCAGCGGGGTGGTCGGGGCTGGGGAGGCGGAAGAAGGCATGGCATTCATCGAATAAGCCTGTTGCTAAGACAGCCTTACTTGATTTTGCCTTCTTTGAATTTGACGTGCTTGCGCAGTTTTGGCGTCGTATTTGTTCAGTTCGAGCTTTTTGGTGTTGTTTTTCGGGTTTTTCTTCGTGACGTAGAAAGTACCGGTGCCGCCTTCGCTGAGCATCTTGATCGCGTTTTTGGTCTTAGCCATTGTCATTCACCTGAAAATTCAGCCATGGAAGCCCGGAACATCTTGAAAATCAGCCATTTTGTCAAGCTTTTGTTGCCGGAAGAGCAGAAACCGGTTAATGGTTAAAATCACGCTATCAGGGAAGCCGCCATGTTCAAGCAAATCATGAAATATACCGTCGCGTCTTTGCGGCAATCGGGTTTCTGGTCGTTTTGGCAGTCGCTGGAGGCGTTTGGCTGGCGATGCATAAGGCGTCCGCGCCGCCGAAGATCCCCCGAGAAAATTATTCTGGTCGTGAATTTTAACACCGACCTGGTGGAAGAAGCCGAGGATATGCCGATATCGCTCAGGTCTTTCGTCGATACCATGACCCAGGATCGGGAGGTTTCGGTGCATGATGTCGTCGGCGCTCTGGAGCGCGGCAGCAAAGATGCGCATGTTCTCGGCGTCATCGGGCTGTTCGGCAAGAATCTGCCTCATATGGCGCATGGCCAGGAAATTCGGGCCGCCCTGCAGAAATTCCGCGAGGCGGGAAAATTCTCCTATGCTTTTTCTCCCAGCTTCGGCGATTTCGGCCCCAGCAACAGCGCTTATTACCTCGCCTCGGCCCTTCGAGAAAAATCTGGGTGCAGCCGGTCGGCACGGTCGGCCTGGTCCGGATTGCAGATAGAACAGCCTTTCGCCCCGCGCCGCCCTGGAGAAAGCCGGGGTGAAAGCGCATTTCGTGCAGCGCGAAGAATATAAGACCGCGTTCGAATTCCTGAGCGAAGATAAAATGCCCGCGCCCGCCCGTGAAATGATGCAGTCGATGCTCGACGACATGAACGAGCAGCTGGCGTCCGGGATCGCGGCAAGCCGGAGTCTGCCGATCGAGCGGGTCAAGGAATTGATGGCCGGAGGGCCGTATACCGCGCAAGAGGCGCTCGATAAAAAACTGATCGATCAGATCGGCTATAGCGACGAGATCGATAAAATCATGAATGACACCTATGGCAAGAAAGCCATGATGCGTCCCGAGGAGTATGTCGACTTGCCGCTCGACATGAAGAAAAACCCCATGCCGAAAGAGACGGTGGCGTTCATCGTCGCGCACGGCGAGATCGCCGATCGCGCCGAGCATTACAGCCCGCTTTCCCGGCGGCGAGACCATGGACGCCCGTGAAGTGGCCGAAGCCTTGCGCGATGCCGCCGAGGATAAGGAAGTGAAGCTGATTATCGTCCGCGTCGATAGTCCCGGCGGCTCGCCGTCGGCCTCGGAAACGATACGCCGCGCTTTGGTCAAAGCGCAGGACAAAGGCAAGAAGGGTCATCATATCGATGGGCGCCATGGCTGGTTCCGGCGGCTATTGGATCGCCATGAACGGCGACCGGATTTTTGCCGATCCCGCGACTCTCACCGGCTCGATCGGCGTCCTGGGCGGCAAGTTTATTCTTGCGGGCTTATACGAAAAACTGGGCATCAATTGGGATGTGCTGCAGACGGGGGGGAATATGGGCATGTGGTCGATGCTGCATGATTATACGCCCCGCGGAACAGGCGCGGATGGATGCGTTGATCGACGACACTTATAATACTTTCCCGCGAGAATGTTTCGAAAGCGCGAAAGATTCCGATGGATAAAATGCCGGCGGTCAGCAAAGGGCGCGTCTTTACCGGAGCGCAAGCCGTCAAGAACGGTCTTGTCGATGAACTGGGCGGTTTGAGCGCGGCCATTGCCTATGCCAAGACCAGCATGGGTCTGCAGCCTACGGACCTGATCATGCTCATAGCAGTTTCCGCCGCAGAAACGCCCGCGGAAAAGCTGGAACAGATGCTAAGGCAATATTTCGAGCCGAAAGTCTCTATGCCCAATCTCGGCGTGGCCATGAATCAATTGCATGAGTGGCTCGCGAGCATAGCGGCGCAGCCCGTCGCTCGAATGCCTTACATCGGGTTGAATTAATGGAGCGTCGTATCCGGTCGGTTATTCTTATTTTCTTCCGCCAGATGCTTGAGATTGGCCTGTAAATAATCCCAGCGGTAATGAGGGTGAGCACGCCTGAGATCCACAGCAGGGTCGAGCCGATAAGAATCGACGGCACCGACTCAGGTCCGTAATCGCCGATGATAAGAAACGGACAGGGCCACGAATTGCAGCGTGGTTTTCCATTTCGACAGCTTGCTGACCGGCACGCTGACTTTGACCTCGCCAGGAACTCGCGCAACCCGGACACGGCAACTTCGCGCATGAGAATGATGATCGCGGGGATGATCGCCGCGCCGTCGATGGCCCGCGTATTGGCCAGGTCAAGATCACCGCCGCCACCAGCATTTGTCCGCGATGACATCCATGACTTTGCCGAAACTGGAGACCAGGGCCTGCTTGCGCGCCAGATAACCGTCGAGCCAGTCGGTAATCGCCGCCGCCGCGAACAGGATAAGCGCCAGCCACGCGCTCCAGGTCGCCGACATCAGGATAAGGCCCCAGAATGATCGGAATGATCGCTATCCGGGCTACGGTCAATTGATTGGGAAGATTATCGAGCATCGACGATATTTACCTATGATTTGCCCCACAATATACCGGAAAATGCGGTGGTGAAAACGGTTCATTTGCCTGCCGGGCGGGTCAAACATTGAATTATGGGGAATTTTACGGCCAATATCGCGCCATGAATCTCGTCATTAAAATCGGCACGGCGGCGCTCAGCCGGGAAGACGGAACCCCGACCCCGTCCTGCTCGGCAATCTCGCGGCGGAGATCGCCTCCCTGAAGCGCGAGGGGGCCCATGTCGTGCTGGTCTCTTCGGGCGCGATGGGAACGGGGCGGACTATCCTGGCAGCCCAGGGCCGCGCGCTGCGCCATTGCGACCAGGTTGGCGGAGCGGCAGATTCTCGCCGCGCTCGGCCAGCCCAGATTGATGACGCTGTATCAGGATTTGCTGGCGCCCCACGGCATCATCCCGGCGCAGATTTTGCTGACGAAGCAGGATTTCCGCACCCGCGATCATCACAAGAATATCGCGCATCTGTTCGCCATGCTGCATGGGCAACCGCATATCCTGCCGGTCGTGAACGAGAATGACAGCGTCGCCATCACCGAACTTATGTTCACCGACAATGACGAGCTGGCGGGCCTGCTCGCGGCGATGCTCAATGCCGACCGCCTGATTATCCTGTCGAACATCGCGGGGGTCTATGATTGCCCGCCGGACGAGCCGGGAGCGGCGGTCATTCCCGTCATCGACTGGCAGGAGAAGAAATCCGCCGTGACCGTCGGAAAATCGAAAACCGGGCGCGGCGGCATGGCCAGCAAGCTCGGCATCGCCAAGAAAATGGCCATGCTCGGCATTCGCACGCATATCGCCTCGGCGCGCGAGCCGGAGATCATCGGCCGTATCATGCGCGACGAAACGGGCCGGCACGGTTTCCCTGCCGCTATCCGGCAAGCGCGGCGCCGTAAAGCGGTGGCTCGGCAGCGAAGCCCATATGACCCAAGCTTCGGTGACCGCCAACATATGTCTTGCCGCCATGCTGCGCGACGAAGAGAAGGTGTTCAGCGTGCTTCCGGTAGGCTTGAGCGCCATCGACGGCGATTTCGACAAAGGCGATCTGGTGCGGATCGTGGACGAGAATAAAAAACTGCTCGCGCTCGGCGTGGCCCGCTACGGTTCGAGCAAGCTTCGCCCGGTGCTGGAAAAGAAACAGCAGCCGGTTTTCGTGCATTACGATCATCTGCACAGAACGGAAGGCTGAGATGGACATTATTCCCTTCGATCAGTTCGCCGCCGTCGAATTACGCGCCGGTACTGTGGTGCGCGCCGAAACTTTTCCGCAGGCGCGCAAGCCTGCTTATAAAATCTGGGTGGATTTCGGCCCGGAATTCGGCGTCCGGCAAAGCTCGGAGCAGCTTACGGTGCATTACACGCCGGAAAGTTTGATCGGCAAGCAAATCGTCCGGCTGCCTCAATCTCGGCGAGCGGAATATCGGCGGCTTCATGTCGCAATTTCTTTGCACAGGCTTTCCCGACGAGAACGGCGCGGTCGTGCTCGTCAGTCCCGACAAACCCGTTCCAAACGGAGCGAAGCTGTTTTGATGGATATGACGAATAATCCCCTAACTTCTATCGGCCGGCAGGCTAAGGCGGTGGCGGCGCTTTTGGCGCAGGCTTCCCCTGAGGAAAAAAAATGCGGCGCTGACGGCGATTGCCGCGGGATTGCGGGCGCGGGCGGGCGAAATTCTCGCCGCAAACGCCGCCGATATGGACGCGGCGCGGAAATCGGGCATGGATGAGGCGAAGCTCGACCGGCTGCGGCTTGACGAGAGGGCGCGGCTGGCGTCGATTGCGGCTGGCGTCGATACGGTGCGCGGGCTGCCCGATCCTGTCGACCGGCTGCTTTCCGAAACGGTGCGTCCCCAACGGTCTCAGGATCGAAAAACGCAGCGTGCCCGCTCGGCGTGATAGGCATTATTTTTGAATCGCGCCCCAATGTTACGGTCGATGCCGCCGCGCTATGCTTGAAAATCGGGGAATGCCTGCATTCTGCGCGGAGGAAGCGAAAGTTGGCATAGCGTGAAGGCGCTGGCGGGCGTTATCCAGGACGCTCTAGCGGCATCCGGCCTGCCGCGCGATGCGGTGCAGATTTTGCCTTCGACGGACCGCGAACTGGTCGGCGCGTTATTGCGGCTTGAGGATTATGTCGATGTCATCATTCCGCGCGGCGGGAAATCGCTGATCGCCAGGGTGCAGCAGGAAAGCCGGATTCCGGTCTTCAGCCATCTGGACGGCATTTGCCATACCTATATCGATGCCGAAGCCGATGCCGCGAAAGCCATCGCCGTGACGGTCAATGCCAAGATGCGGCGTCCGTCGGTCTGCGGCGCGACCGAATGCCTGCTGCTGCATCGGGATATCGTAGCGACAACGGGCCGGACGGTCATCGAAGCTTTGCTGGCAGCGGGCTGCGAAGTGCGCGCGCCGGAGGCGTTGCTGCCGTTCCATCCGCTGCTGAAACGCGTGGAGCCGGGCGATTACGGCCATGAATTCCTCGCGCCGATCATCGCGGTGGCCGTGGTGGCGGATGCGCATGAAGCCGTGGATTTCATCAATTGCCACGGCTCGCAGCATACCGACGCGATCATCACCGAGAATGGCGCAACGGCGGATTATTTCCTGCGGCACGTGAACAGCGCGGTTGCGATCCACAATGCCTCGACGCAATTCGCGGATGGGGGCGAATTCGGCAAAGGGGCGGAGATCGGCATCGCCACCGGCAAGCTTCACGCGCGCGGCCCCGTGGGGCTGGAGGAGCTGACGACCTATCAATATCGCTTGCATGGCAGCGGGCAAGCGAGGGGTTAAGCCGCGTTAACCAAACATCGCTTTATTTACTTTCGCGAAAATAAGGTAGAGTGAAGCGATTGCATGCAAATATGTCGATGGGGCATCCATGGCGCAGAATTATTCTCTGGATCAGATCACGGAAATCGTTAAAGGGCCGGCGAGCCGGATCGTCGAATGCGCCAGGGAAATGGGCGCGGGTTTCCATAAGCAAGTCGCGTGGATTGCTGCCCGCGATATGTGTTTGGCCACAGAATTCTGCAGTTTGGTCAAAAGCAATGCCGGCTTGGATGAAATATTGGCCGGAAGAGCGGAATTCAGCATGAAGCATCTGGATACCCAGCTGGCAGGCCGAATGGCCGCGTTGCTCAAGCCTCCCCTGGAAGCAGACCCCGCTCCGAATGAGCCGAAATGCGTTCGCTCCGATGTGGCTGGCGGCTTGTCAAATCTGATGTTCGGGTTGGGCTGAATATTTTCTCCTGAACATTTTTGTCCCAATATTCTTCAATGAAACCACGCATAAATCTTCCGCGCCAGACTGGCGCTGATGCCTGGCGCTTTCTGTAAATCGTGAACTCCCCGCTTCCGTCACCGCGCGTGCCGAGCCGAAATGGTGCAGCAGCGCCTTTTTTCGCGTCGGCCCGATGCCGGGGACGTCATCGAGCGGCGTCGAGCTTATGGCTTTCTGCCGTTTTTGCCGGTGCGCGCCGATGACGAAACGATGGGCTTCGTCGCGGAGGCGCTGCAGATAGAACAGCACGGGGTCGTTGGGCTGCAGCGTGAAATTCGTGCCGTCCGGCAGGTAAAATCTCTCCCGTCCGGCGTCGCGATCCGGCCCCTTGGCGATGCCGACGGCCATGATGTCGGTCAGGCCGAGTTCGCCGAGAATTTCCGTCACGGCGTTGAGCTGCCCCTGTCCGCCGTCGATCAGCAGCAGATCGGGCCATTGCGCGGTCTTGCGCTCGGAATCTTCTTCCATAAAGGCGGCGAAAGCGGCGAAGCATCACTTCGCGCATCATTGCGTAATCGTCGCCGCCCGCGGATTCCGCGAAGCCTGGAGCGGCGGTGCTTGCCTGCTGCCCTTTGATATTAAACTTCCGGTATGACTTTTTGTCGAAGCCTTCCGGCCCGGCGACGATCATCGCGCCGGAAGCGTGGCGGCCCTGAATATGCGAATTGTCGTAAACCTCGATCCGCTTCGGCGTGTCGGACAATTGGAAGCAATCCGCCACGCCTTGCAGCAGCTTGTTCTGCGCGGCGCTCTCCGCCTGGCGGCGGGCGAGGGCGGCTTTGGCGTTGGCGACGGCGTGATCGGTCAGGCGCTTCTTGTCGCCGCGCTGCGGCGCCTGGAGATCGACGGCATGGCTGGTTCTGCTGGCCAGCGCTTCGCCCAGCAGCGCCGCTTCGTCCGGCATATGGCTGAGCAGCAGCAGCGGCGGGGGAGGGCGTTCTGCGTAGAATTGCGCCAGGAACGCCTCCATGACTTCTTCGATCGCGGCTTCCGGCTCGTGGCGCGGAAAATACGTGCGGGTGCCGAAATTGCGCCCGGCGCGGAAAAAGAAGACTTGAATGGCGATATGGCCGCCTTCCTTATGCGCGGCGATAACGTCGGCGTCGTCGATCCCGGCGACATGGATATCCTGGCGCGACTGGATGGTCGTCAGAATCTTGATGCGGTCGCGCAATTTCGCGGCGGTTTCGTAATCGAGCTTGTCGCTCGCCTCTTGCATCTGCTCGGCGAAATCCCGCTGCAGTTCGCTGTTCTTGCCGGACAGGAACGCCCGCGCTTCGTCGACCTGTTTGCCGTATTGCGCCGCCGTGACCTTGCCGACGCAGGGCGCGGTGCATCGCTTGATGTGATATTGCAGGCATGGGCGCGTGCGCGACTTGAAGATATTGTCCGAGCAATTCCGCAGCATGAAGGCGCGCTGCAGATGGATCACCGTCTCATTGACCGCCAGGGCCGACGCGAAGGGGGCCGAAATACCAGCCGCGCCGCTCATGCGGCCCGCGATGCTTGGTCACGGCGGGAAAATCATGATCGCCGGTGAGCAGGATGTAGGGGAAACTTTTGTCGTCGCGCAGCAGGATGTTGAAGCGCGGCTGGAGCTTCAGCACCAGATTGGCTTCCAGCAGCAGCGCCTCGGCCTCGGTATGCGTGACGACGAGTTCCATGCCGCGCGTCAGGCCCACCATGCGCTGCAGGCGGTTCGGCAGCCGCGCGGCCTGGGTATAGGCCAGCACCCGCTTTTTCAGGTTCTTGGCCTTGCCGACATACAGCGCTTCGCCGTTTTCCGCCAGCATCCGGTACACGCCGGGGCTTTCGGGTATGGTTTTGATATGGCCGCGGATAATCTCGGCCCCCGCGGCAAAACTGGACGAAAGTTTTTGCATTCTGTCTTCTATTCCCTGTCTTTCGATCTTACCCCCATTTTCTGTGGATAACTATGTTGGCAAAGTGCTTAACGCGCGAAAAAAAATCAGGAAAAGGCTGGGATGCGGCCTGTCTGATTAAAATATAGGCACATATTCGCAAGCCTATGAAATAAAATAAAAATATTCATGCCGCGATGCGGCGGGACGGTGCATTGATGCATAAGCGGGATATAAAATCGGCAAGTCTCTGATAGAAAAGGCTTGTGTGCGTAACTCGCGGCGCGGCTAGAAAAAACCAAAAGGCGAGTCAAGGGTGATTCTTCGGCATTATGTAGCAGTCTCACCTAAGAGCTATTTGAAAGAAGGCTCTATTTTGAAAATGGCCTGAGTCAAATCGGCCAAAATTATAATGTTTGATAACACAATCAGCAGCGCGCCCCCGTTAATCAATGCCGAGACGGACTCGTTATCCCCACCACAAATAAGGGGTTTAATTACGACTAGAACTAAACCGAAAAACATTGTCCAAATCATAGTATAGGCGGATAGCCTTACTGAAGTTCTGGTATTTCTGAATATCGCCTTATTTACTTTTTCTTCCAATTTGTTCAATTCAAGATGAAGGTTTGCAGCAGACGCCAAGGTTATTGTGACAACAACGCCAAGCAAGCCAATGAACTCCTGATTCACAAAGCCCTTTAGGAAAGTGTTGCTATCGCCAAGCAAATGGGGACTGAAGATAGCAATTGCGATCCACAGACCGACGGCGACAATCATCACGCATCGTGCAATCGTCTTATTCACGTCCCGATCACCTCAGCAATCTTTTTAGCGGCCTTGACCAGCCAATGGTCGCTGTTTTTGGCATCCTTCGGAATCGTAACCCTCTTTCTCTTTTTTGTCGAATTGTATGTTTTGTTGCGCTTCGTTTTAGCGACAATAGTTCCGGTGCCTCGCGTGGCATACTCAACCGAGCTTTTAATCTTTTTTGTCCCCGTATCAAGCCCATCCTTGCTTTGCAGGGTTACCTTGATTTTCTGAGCTTTTTCATGTTTTTGAAAATCCTTCATTTCTTTCGATAATTCATCCACGCTTCCGAACATATTGGGAGCAATGAAGTTAAACGTTAGAGATGTAATTTCACCCTTATTGTCTTCGGCGAATTTCCAAAAACTAGCGTCATCTGTAATCGGCTGAACTTCGATATGATATGCGCCATTAGGCATTGCTTCATTATGACATTCACAAGTGCCTGTATGAGTCCACTTGGACTGCCGACCTTGGGATCAACCTCAAACCCTAATTTTTGCCCGTCTTTATGGTGAGCCGGATCAATAATCATAAGTGCCGCCTTCCAAGATTTCCGAGTGGATTCTTTCAGGCCTTCTTCGGGCGACAAATTCTCGCTAGAGACAATCGCCCTTCCAATGCGTCCTATAATCGATGATCCAGCATCGGCTTTCTCTGCCGGAACATAATGAAAGGTTTTTTTATAAAAATCGAAGGCTCTTTTCTTTGCAAAGACAGATCGCAGATACTCTTCTCGTGTTGGCTGCTTCTGATTATATGTCAGGAGATCAAGCGGGCGCGGCAGCAACGAGAGTCTGTAAAGCTCGAAAGATTGCGCCATGTCATATCCTAAATTTTTTGATCCCCACTACGCAATTAGTAGTTGTGGCATGGAGAGTCAAACACCTTATTAGTCGTCCTCCTTCAACCTCACGTTCTGGCATCCTATGGCGGCGAGGCACTGAACAAAAAACACGGCTGTAAAGCTGCCTCGCGCCAGCTTGTTAGCGATATTGCGCTCGCTTTCCTTCACGCCGACCGCCTCCAGCTTCTCGGCCAGTTCCTTGTAACTGACATTCCGGCGCTTCAATTCGGCCTTGAGAATGCCTTTTACGCGCTTTGCCCAATCAATCTTGTCGTCCGGCATGATCTAACCCATTGATATTGTTTGTGGTGATGAATATCATCATATATGATGTTTTTTGTCATTGACAATGGGATAAATAATCATCATATTCGGTGTGTAAACATCAAATACGGTGATTTTTTCAGTGGGCCAGCACTTCCTCTTATCCGCCAAGGCAAGGACGCTTTCGTTGAAAGCGGTTGCTCGCCTGACCGATGATGAAGCGCATGACACGTTTCAGCAAATCAGGTGGGCCGGAAATGACGGCCAGCCCTATTGCCCGAAATGCGGCTGCGTAGCGGTCTATAAATACGCGACACGCAAGCTTTGGAAGTGCAAGGGCTGCAATCATCAATTCAGCGTGACGAGCGGCACGATCTTCGCGGGCCGTAAAATGCCGATCAAGGATTTGCTTCTCGCCATCGCCATTTTCGTGAACGGCGCAAAAGGTCATAGCGCCCTGCAATTGAGCCGTGATTTGGACTGCCAATACAAGACGGCTTTCGTGCTGGCGCACAAGCTGCGCGAAGCGATTGCTAGCAGCGGCAACAGCGCCGATGCCAAGGTATCGGGCGAAGTCGAAATCGACGGCGCGTATTTCGGCGGCTATGTGAAGCCCGCGAACTACAAGAAAGACCGGATTGACCGCCGCTTGGCCGAGAACCGCACCGGCAAGCGCCGCGTGGTCGTCGTCACGCGCCAGCGCGACGGCAAGACGCTATCTTTCGTGACCAAATCGGAAGATGCCGCCGTTCCCGCCATTCAGAACTGCGTCGCGCCCGGCAGCACGATCTATGCCGATGAAGCTTCGGCATGGGATAGCCTTCATGCCCGGTATGAAACCAAGCGCATCAATCATAGCCAAGCCTATTCGCATAACGGCGCTTCTACCAATATGGCGGAGTCATTCTTCTCACGCCTTCGCCGCGCCGAAATCGGAACGCACCACCATATCGCCGGGCCGTACCTCGAAAACTATTCCGATGAAATGGCGTGGCGGGAAGATAACCGGCGCGTCCCGAATGGAACCCTATACGCGATGATGGCGAACGCGGCCCTCAATCATCCCGTTTCCCGGCAGTGGAAGGGGTATTGGCAAAAGGGAACGGGGGATAGCTAACCAACTGCTCTTGCCACTCTTCTATTATTTAAGTGTGGCAGCACATATCCAACGTACTCCTTGGCCAATTCTGGAAGATTGAGCAAGCTAGTCGTTTTTGAGATCATTGGGTATGTTGAGGAAATGATGTCAGAGAGTTCTTTCCACGTCCTTTTTTCGTAGAAAAGATTTTCTACAAATTTAAATGTTTCTTGCTCTTCCGGAGAAGGCTGAAACGGATAATTCATAGCCTTCAAAGATATTTCAAAATACTCTTTATCCAGATTGCTTTCTGTCACGCTAAAATAATGGGAATACGTTTTTGCGGTATTCAGAATATCATCAGTATAAGGCAGCCCATATTCAGTTTTTTTCCATGCGATATCCGTAATAGTAACCCCGCGCTCTATTGCAGACTTCCAATCGGCAACATAGATCATCATTGCCAAGATTATGCTTGGCAGCTTCCCTCCCTGCTTGGAGCAAAAATAGGCCATAGTATGTGCAAGCCTTTGCGTCATACCCCCTCCTGCGCCGCTAGAGCGATTGATTTTTGTGCTTCCATAGATTCAATATGATATTTTAATCGATTACATTCGCGCTCTAGAATATCTCTTATTCTCGATTCGACTAGGGTTATTTGCATTGTCGGCGTGCTTCCCTGCAAAGGAATATGGGAAAAGTCTGGTTTTGTTGTCTCCAGAATCAGGACGCCAATTTTTTCATTCCTAAGATTTCTTATAGCATATCCAACCAAGCAACGCGATTTCATTCTTAGGCTCTTTATGACATCTTTTGGGATGGCGCATAACTTGCTGACTTCTTGGATATAGAGTCTTTCGTCAGCAGCCGGGTCGGGTAAATTCGGCTCATAGCAAAAATCATTCTGAAAGGCATTTCCAATTATGCCCTGACCGTCAGGATACATTTTTCTGCCCGGAGAAGCATACCTGTGATGATCGGAATGTCTTCCCAGAAGCCTAAACATTCCAGCTTGTTGATCATGAAGATAGAGACTTACCCTTTCTGTAGAAGACAGTCTTGTATTCTGTGAGAAGGCAAGCAATTCGTTTCCCATAAAAGAATCTAAATGAGCCTTTGAGCTTTTCCTTCCTTGGCGAAAATCCTTTAAAGCAATCCATAGGTCAATTAATAGCAGCCCAACGCCCGCTATGATGAAAACATGAGACCATGTAAAGACGGCATTTTTGTTTTCATTATAAAAAATAACTTTGTCAGACAGGCTGTCATTCAGTCCCAAAAAAACTGTTGAGCCATAAACAAAAACCCTAGACCCAAAGGTGTCTTTGAATTGGTTTTTGAATTTTAAGAATCTGCTTGCCATTGCATGGCAATATCAAATCTAGGCTTATTTGCAAGTTAGTTGTAAAACAGCATTACATAGTATGTCTTAATGATTGGCCGCTCCCACAATAGACCACAGCCTCGGCACCCCATGCTCGGTCACGGCAATATCGCCATCGCCAAGCTTGCGTTTCAGGGTGACGGTCAGGACGCGCCGCAGATGTTCCACGGCGGCATTGTCGGGGTTCTGAATGCCTTGGCGGTTCAATACCATGATCGCAAGGTCGCGGGCCGATAGCGGCTTCCCGGCCTCCCGCATGGCGTCCAGCGCATGACGTATCACCGTGCCTTTCTGAAACAGCTTTGGCTTTCGCGGAACAAGCGGCCTGATAGCCGCAGGGCTGAAATCATTCTCGAACAGCCGGATTGTCCGGTCTAGGTTCGCAAGGGCGGCTTGCAGCCTTGATGCTTCATCGTCACAGGCTTTCAGCTTGCCAGCCAATTCGGCATACTTGTCTTTCAGGGCGCTAAGGACATGGGTTTCTGCCATGGCCGGAATCATAAGCGCCGGCTGCGCCTGAAACTATGGGTCACAAGGTGAGACTGCTACATAATGCCGTGATTCTTCCGAAATCTTGTAAGCTCGATCCCGGTCTGGCGGGTTTCGGGGAAAATCTCCGGCTTGACCAGCTTGACGCTGACTTTTTCGACGCGAGCATCGCGAAAACCGAAGTTGCAGACATGCTCGGCGATGGTTTCCAGCAGATTGCGGTGAGGCTGCGACGGCAGGTCGCGGCAGATGAAATCATGCAGCGCGGTGTAATCGATCACCTGCGCCAGATCGTCGCCGAGCGGCAGATAATCCGGCGGCGCGGATGACGTCAGGGTTACGCTGACGATCACGGTCTGCGGCGCCTGTTTCTCCCGCTCGCAGCAGCCGACGCGCAGTTGCACCGGCACATCGCGCAGGAAAAGCTCGATCATGTCGCGTTTGCTCATTGAATATCCTTTTTGCGTTTCGGGCCTTCGGCCAAAGCTTTGACAACGCCGTGCCAGGTGCGGATTTCCTGTTCGGTCATCGCGGCGCGCTGAACCGCATGGCGCAGATTGCGCACCATGGTCGGACGGAGTTCCGGCGTCGTGAAAAATCCGGCCTCGTCGAGCGCGCCTTCCAGCCGGTCGAAGAAATTATGCAGCTCGTCCTTGGTGGCGGCGCGGTTCGGCTCCTGCCGGGGCTTGGGCGGCTTGTTCTGAGCCTCATGCCATTCGTAAGAAAGGATCAGCACCGCCTGCGCCAGATTGAGGGACGAGAATTGCGGATTGACGGGAATATAGATCGCCTCGTTGGCGAAGGTCATGTCGTCATGGGTCAGGCCGGTGCGCTCCGGCCCGAACATAATGCCGGTCTTTTGCCCTTCGGCGGCGAGGGGCAGCATGGCCGCCACGGCCTCGCGCGGCGTGAGCCAGCGTTTCGCCATGTCGTGATCGCGCGCCGATGTCGCATAGACGTGGTTGAGATCGGCCAGCGCCGTGCGCAAATCGGGGGAACACTTTCGCGTTGTTCAGAATCTCGTCCGCGCCGGACGCGGAAGCGTAAAGCCGCTCGCGGATCCACGGCTCCATCGGCTCCTTGCCCTCCTGCGACGGCCACGGATCGCGCGGATCGACGATGCGAAGCTGCGTCAGCTCGCAGTTCAGCATCGCCCGCGCGGCGGAGCCTATGTTTTCGACCAACTGCGGCCGAACGAGGATGATGATGGGGGCGGTCATTTCGTCAGTGTACTTATTCGTTATAGAGCATGATTGCAACCGATGCCGTCATTCCCGGCGTGCCATGACTGCCTTGGCAGGCATGGCACGAACGGGAATCCCGTTTCCTTTTTTTATCAATGAACAAACGGGATTCCCGCTCGCCGCTGCGCGGCGTCGGGAATGACGCCTATTCTAACTGTATTACCCCCGCCGCCATTCGGTCGCGCCGTCGGGCTTGTCTTCGAGGATGACACCTTGGTCGGCCAGCGATTTGCGGATGCGGTCGGCCTCGGCGAAGTCTTTGGATTTGCGGGCGTCGAGGCGGGCCTGGATTTGCGCGGCGATTTCGGCGTCGGTTAGTCCTTCCTGTCCGGCGGGCTGCCAGCGGAACCAAGCTTCGGGGTCCTGTTGCAGGAGGCCGAGCATAGATGTGGTTGACCGCATTTGCGGGGTCAAGTCAACCAAGTCTCCGCGATTACCTATAGAATCTGCCTTAAAAATTTTGTCCGCAAGTGTATGTATGAATGCAATGGCTTGAGGTGTGTTGAGATCATCATTCAGGATGTCAATTATTGCACTCACGGCAGTTTCTTTATCTTGTTGCGGCTGTATCGATGGCAAATCAGCATACACAGATAATTCTAAGCATCGTAACGCCCCATACCACCGGTCAAGCGTTGCCTTCGCCTGCTCCAGCGCAGCTTCCGAAAAATCCAGCGGCTGGCGGTAATGGGCGGAGAGCAGCACGAGGCGGATCACCTCGCTGTGATATTTTTTCAGCAGATCGCGGACGGTGAAGAAATTCCCCAGCGACTTCGACATCTTGTCATTGTCGATAGTCAGGAAGCCGTTATGCATCCAGACATTCGCCATCCGCTGGGTGCCGTGAGCGCAGCAGCTTTGCGCGATCTCGTTTTCATGATGCGGAAAGATCAAATCGAGGCCGCCGCCGTGAATGTCGAAACTCTTGCCGAGATATTGCGCGGCCATCGCCGAGCATTCGATATGCCAGCCGGGCCGCCCCCGGCCCCAGGGGCTGTCCCAGCCCGGCTGATCCGGCGTGCTGGGCTTCCACAGGATGAAATCGGCGGGGTCGCGCTTGTAGGGCGCGACTTCGACCCGCGCGCCCGCAACCAGCTCGTCGCGGTTGCGGCGCGATAATTCGCCGTAATTTTCCATGCTTGGCACATGGAACAAGACATGCCCGTCTTTCTCATAGGCATGTTTGGGAATGAGGGCTTCGATCATCGCGATCATCTGCGGAATATGTTCCGTCGCGCGTGGCTCATGCGTGGGGGGGCAGCGCATTCAGCGCCGCCATGTCCTCGTGATAGGCCGCCGTCGTGCGCGCGGTGATGCTGTCGATAGGCTCGCCGGTTTCCCTGGATTTGTTGATGATCTTGTCGTCCACGTCGGTGATGTTGCGGACATAGGTGACATGCTCCGCGCCATAGCGCCGCTGCAACAGGCGATACAGCACGTCGAACACGACCACGGGCCGCGCGTTGCCCAGATGCGCTAAATCATAAACCGTCGGCCCGCAGACATACATGCGGACATTCGCCGGATCGATGGGCTTAAATTCTTCCTTGTCGCGCGTGAGCGTATTGTAGAGGCGAAGATCGGACATTTACGCCGCGCGTCCCATCAGCCGCTCGCGCACTCTGTGCTCGCCGATTTGCGGCAGCAACAGCTTAAGTTCCGGCCCGTGCGCGTGGCCGGTGAGCGCGAGGCGCAGCGGCATGAACAGATCCTTGCCGCCTTTACCGGTCTTGGCCTTCACCGCCGCCGTCCAGGCGTTCCAGGTGGCGGTATCCCATGGCTCGGCGGGCAGGACGCTCAGCGCCTGCTCGGCGAAGGCCGGATCGTCGATTTGCGGCGTGACTGGGCCGCGCGCGACCTGCCACCATTCCCCGACGTCGGCGAGCTTGGTCAGGTTCGGGCGGATCATGTTCCAGAAATTTTCATCGACTTCGCCGAAGCCCAAACCGGCGAGGCGAGGGGCGGCTTCGGCGTAGGGCATGCCGTGCAAAATCCGCGCCGACAGGCTTTGCAGTTCGGCGACTTCAAATTTCGGCGTGCCGTGCGAGATTTTATCCAGGCTGAAATCGGGCACCAGCTCTTCGAGCCGCGCGGCGGCGATGACGGGATCGGACGTGCCGATCCGCGCCACCAGCGAGTTGATCGCCATCGCCTCGATGCCCATGTCGTCGCGCATGCTGGCGATGGAAAGCGTGCCCAGCCGCTTGCTCATCTCGATGCCGTCGCCGCTGACCAGCAGCGGAAAATGCGCGAAGCCGGGCGGCGGCAAATCCGTCAGCGCGCGCCAAATTTGGATTTGCACGGCGGTGTTGGTGACGTGATCCTCGCCGCGGATGACGTGGGAGATGGCGAAATCGGCGTCATCGACCACCGAACAGAAGGTATAGAGGGGCACGCCGTCTTCGCGCACCAGGACGGGATCGGACAATGCGGCGGCGGCGAAGTTCTTCTGCCCCTGCACGGCGTCATCCCAGATGACATCTTCATCGTTGAGCAGGAAGCGCCAGTGCGGCTTGCGGCCTTCGGTTTCCAGTTTTTGCTTTTCGGCGTCGGTGAGTTTCAACGCCCCGCGATCATAGATCGGCGGCAGGCCCCGGCCCAATTGCGCCTTGCGCTTCAGGCCGAGTTCTTCCTGCGTCTCATAACAGGCATAGACACGGCCCTTGGCCTTAAGATCGGCCAGCGCCTGGTGATAGCGTTCCATGCGGTCGGACTGGCGCGCGAACTTGTCCCATTCCAGGCCCAGCCACCGCAGGTCGCGCTCGATGAATTGCGCTAGATCCTCACGCGAGCGCTCGCGGTCGGTATCGTCGAGCCGCAGCATGAAGATGCCGCCATGGCGGCGGGCGAACAGCCAGTTGAACAGCACCGCCCGGACATTGCCGATATGCAATAGGCCGGTCGGCGAGGGGGCGAAGCGGACATTGACTTGCTTGATTTGGGTCATGATGTTGTTTTTGCAGCTTTTTTTAAGACTATGCAAGTAATTACGATATTGACGATACCCCGGAAAATCGAGTTTATTGAATGGTATATTGCTGGAAGCATTCAAAGGATGATCTTATGCCCAGAGTTCTTGTCGTAGAAAAAGACGCTGCCATGCGCGGCCTTATGGAGATTATGTTCTCCGGGGCGGGCAATGAAGTAACGAGCGTGGAAACATCCGCTCATGCCGGCGCCGAACTTGCTCTCGGCGGGCGCCGTGACTGGATTATCAAGGGCAGCGATTCAGGAAATGATCCCGGTTCATGCGACTTGCTGAAACATCTTGAAAAAACCCCAGGCCATCGCCCCGTATCGGGCGTCGTCATAGCGACATTTCTCCCCGGCTATGCGCAAGAGGAAATCGCCAAGCTTGGGTTGAAGGCCGTCAGGCCGGAGATTTCCGGCAAGGACCCCGCCGCGCTTAAGACTTTGGCGCGCAAGATAACTTTGGGATAATAGGCCGACATGCCCCACGAGCATCGCAGAAGATCGAGAACGCCCCTGCCGCCGCGCAAGCTGCGCGCGCTGATCGTCGAAGACGACATGCAGACGCAGAAGGCTATCGTTAATGCCTTCAAGCGCGCGGGCTTTGAAGTCACTGCATGCCCGGATTTCGCGTCGGCAAAAGCCGCTCTCGAAAAGAAAAGCCGTTTTGATGTTCTCATCACCGACGGAGATTATTGCGGCGATAAAGAATATCCCGGCATGGGGTCGTTGAGCCTGCTGAAACTGCTCAAGAAGGAGCCGGGTTTCTGCCCGCTGATCACCACCATGATTACCGGCGAGAAGAGAAAATTCGAGAGGCATCTTAAGGCGCTTGGCGATACCTGCGTTCAGCCGGAATTGTACGAAAAAGACAAAGTGGATTTCTTTACGCTGGCGCAGAGTTCGAAATACCGTCTGACATACATCCCGGGTTGATTTCCGCCCGCCCGCGACCCATATTGCGGTT